>JAYSPO010000622.1:0-4730 GCA_043722015.1 Candidatus Kuenenia sp.
GAACAACCATACCGGAGTCAGCAGCAGCATGACCAACCCGGCTTTCCGATACGCTTCTTTTCGCGGTGATGCGTTCTCATTCATTGGATGGGGAACTTCTCCCGACATGCAGTTTCAGCGTTTGCTCTGGAAAACGCCACGTTTCGCAGGGTACACGCGGCCTTGGAAATTGGCGAGTTCTACCGTCGATGAATACGATATCTCTGTCAAAAACGAAACTCGCACGCTAGCATCGCAGCAGGATTGAATTCGCGCCATTCAGAAAGCAGGCATTGTCTCAGGAATCACCAGGTATGCTCAGTATTACGCAGCGTGTTCGAGACGTTCAGGTGCGTCAGCAATGGCAGTGGCTTTGGCAATGTGTTTCAGCAGGATTGCTGGCCGGTGGTGCCATCGGGACCTCAGCGGCAGTGATTCGTATTCTTACTCAGGGAGCCTTCTCCTGGATGTGGGTCGTCGCCGCCGTGCTGTTGCCGGTCCTCATCGCCGGCTGTGTGGCGATTGTCCGGTCCACTTCCATGCAGTTGGCCGCCCGCACCATCGACAACCGATGCGGACTCAAAGATCGTACACAAACGGCTCTGCAGTTTCTGGCATCAACAGCCGACAATTCTGCGCTGCGACGTCTACAGGTTGAAGACGCCGAGAATCATCTGCAGTCCGTCGATCCAGTGACGGTAGCCCCGATCCTCGCTCCGAAATCATGGGGCTGGGGAATTCTGATGACGGTGATTGCCTGCATGTTATCGGTTTTTGCTGGTCGACCGGAACAAATTCACGCGGCTGCCGAAATCAACAAGGTTGTCTCCGCACAGGCAGACCGCGCTGCCGTCGGGATGGAAGAGCTTAAACAGTTTCAGCAGGAACAACATGATCCGGAACTCGAAAAAATTCTGAAGGAACTGGCTCGTCAGCTCAAGGAACTCAAAACGCCGGGCCTGGACCCCAAAGAAGCGCTGGCGAGGCTGTCAGAAATGGAGGCCGTCCTGCAGCAAATGCAGCAGCAGGTCGCCGAGGCCTCCGTGGTTGCCGAGTTGCAGGAAGTGGGTGAGGCACTTTCGCTCGCAGAAGCGATGGCTGTCGCTGGACAGGCAATGGCCAGGGGCGAAATGGGAAAAGCCGCAAAAGAACTTCTTAAACTCGAAATGCCCGAACTCGACCGCAAGACAGAGAAAGCGATCGGCGAAAAACTGGAACAGATTCAGAGCAACAAGAGCGAAAGTGGCCAAACACAAAGCCTGAAAGAATCCCTGAAGAAAGTGTCCGAGGGCATGAGTTCCGGCGACAGGAGTAAGTTTCAGGACGGCATGAAAAGTTTGGCAGGCGAATGCAAAAAGCAGAGTCAGAAAAAGAAACTGTCCGATCTGCTTAAGAAGCAAAGTCAGTGTCTGAGTGAGTGCAAAAGCGAATGCGAAAGCGAGGCTCGTTCACAGGCGCAGGCTCAGTCGAACAGGAAGGGCGGACAGAAGGCTGGCAAGGGCAACGCAGATCTGAATGGTGACAAGACTGCCAAACAGAAGACCGGTAGTGAAATGAAACTGAAGGGCGAAGATTCCGGCACCGGTGACTCGGACGTCGAAACCGAAAAAGGACCAGACGAGGAACAGGAAGCCGTACGTCAGTATCGCCGGAATGCAGATAAGTATGAAGCACTGAACGAATCGGTGCTGGAATCAGAATCTATTCCACTTGGCCACCGTCAAACTATTCGCCGCTACTTCGAAATGATCCGCCCCAGCGCAGCAGAAACCGATGCGGTCAACGCGCAGACAGATACAAAACCGGACGAGAATTAGAACCGGCGCCCTTATGATAGAAAATGCTGCCGGTATGGCAACTGCCGAACAGGTGCAGCAGTCGATTTTTGTGGCTCAACAGATGTTCATCAGTCAAGTCATTACCGCCGCCGACTGGTCTGCACGGATTTCAGGCGGCTGATCCGATAACCTCGAAGCCCGCAGCGTGAGTGCTGATTTGCCGGGATCAAAATCGACCAGTGGACGCGGATACCGTTGTCAATCACCGTTGACCGCGCAGGTCGTGCGCCGGAAATCGTGTTCATTTTTCGGACGACAGCCCGCAATCGACACAACAGCCATCGCTTTACGGTCTGTTCCGCACTAGACTTGGATGACGTTTTTTTCACAACCTTTTGGATCAGCGATGTCTTCAGTTCTTGTCACTGGCGGAGCAGGTTTTCTGGGAAGTCACCTCTGCGATCGATTGATCGAGCGCGGCGATGATGTGATCTGCGTCGATAATTTTTTTACTGGTTCAAAGGAAAACGTCCGGCATTTGCTCGGGCATCCTCGTTTTGAACTCATCCGGCACGACATCGTACATCCGCTGTACGTCGAAGCAGAACGCATTTTCAATCTGGCATGCCCTGCCTCACCCGAGGCTTATCAGTTCAATCCCATTAAGACGATCAAGACTTCCACGGTCGGGATGGTTAACATGATGGGACTGGCCAAACGCTGCGGCGCGAGAATTCTTCACGCTTCAACATCGGAAGTTTACGGTGATCCGCAGGTGCATCCTCAGACAGAAGACTACTGGGGTCACGTCAACCCGATCGGGCCTCGCAGTTGTTATGACGAAGGCAAACGCATCGCGGAATCGCTGATGGTGAATTATCACGAAGCCCACGGCACGGAAATTCGCATCATCCGCATTTTTAATACGTATGGTCCGCGGATGGCGCCGGATGACGGACGCGTCGTCTCCAACTTTATCATGCAGGCGCTCAAAGGCGAAGACATTACAGTCTACGGCGATGGCCTGCAAACTCGATCGTTCTGCTTTTGTGACGACCTGATTGCAGGAATGCTGAAACTCATGGACCAGGATGAACACATCGGACCAGTGAACATTGGCAATCCTATTGAGAATACGATGCTGGAACTGGCCGAAGCGGTGATCAAAGCGACCAGCAGCAAGTCGAAAATTATCTATTGTCCCCTTCCCAAAGACGACCCAAAGAAACGTTGCCCGGATATCACGCGGGCCAGAGAGTGGCTTGGCTGGGAACCACAAGTGACTTTGGCCGCAGGTCTGCAGAAGACCATTGAGTGGTACAAACACGGAATTGCAACGAACAGATCCAATTGACTACTGACTACTGACTACTGACTACTGACTACTGACTACTGACTACTGACTACTGACATGCAGAACATCCTTGTAACTGGAAGTGCTGGCTTTATTGGCATGCAAACAGCCATGCGTCTGCTCGAGCGCGGAGACACCGTTGTCGGCATTGACAATCTCAACGATTACTATTCCGTGCAGCTCAAGCAGGACCGACTTGCACGGCTGACAGGCCGCCCCGGTTTTCAGTTTAAAAAGCTGTCGCTGGAAGATCGCGACGGAATGGCGAAACTGTTTGAATCACACAAATTCGACAGCGTGATTCACCTGGCTGCTCAGGCTGGAGTTCGTTATTCGATCACCCATCCGCACGCTTACGTGGATGCGAATCTTGTCGGCTTCATGAATATTCTGGAATGTTGCCGCCATCAGCAGATCGGCCATCTGACCTATGCGTCATCCAGTTCTGTGTACGGGGCAAATCGGAAGATTCCGTTTTCCGTGGATGACCGAGTGGACCATCCGGTCAGTCTGTACGCCGCGACAAAAAAAGCCAACGAGCTGATGGCGCATACCTATAGCCATCTGTATGGTATCCCAACGACCGGTCTGAGATTTTTCACGGTCTACGGGCCGTGGGGACGACCGGACATGGCCATGTGGATTTTCACCAAAGCCATTCTGGCCGGCCAACCGATCGACGTCTTTAATCACGGAAAAATGAAACGCGATTTCACGTTTGTGACGGATATTGTGGAAGGCGTGATTCGGACCAATGACACGATCCCGACTGGTCAGCCAGTCACCACTGCGACGGACGATTCACAAACCTCCGCGCCGTACCGCGTCTACAACATTGGAAACAATCAACCGGTCGAACTCATGTACCTGATTGAAACGCTCGAAAAGGCGTTGGGCCGCAAAGCTCAGAAAAACATGCTGCCGATGCAACCCGGTGACGTTCCCGCCACATTCGCCGACATCGACGCGCTGCAACGCGACGTCGGTTTCCGCCCCGGCACTTCAATCGAAGAAGGCGTGCAGAAATTCGTCGACTGGTACAAGCAGTACCACAAGGGCTAGCCGGTTTCTTGAGACTTCCCCCTTTCGCCGCTGCATGAGCGGGTGATGTGACTATCGATGTCTACTGAGCAATGTTCCAAACAGGTCCAGGTCACGGATGGTGAGTTGACTGAAGACAGCATCGATCAGTGGAGCGGCTGCGTTCGTCATGGATGTTGGCTGAGCTCCAGTATCAAGTCTGGGGCTGTTTACTTTTCTGGCGGCGACATGGACGCCAGTTGCTGCCGACGTGTTAACGCCTCCAGCGCCGGAGTAGCTTTGCGTAACTACAGTGATTGCTTCGTACGGAGAGACCATCAAAGTTCGGTCGACCGATGTCAGCGGAACGGCGACCGCCAGAAGCATCTTGCGTGAACTCCACGGTTGCCGCAGCCCTGAATGCTGGTCTTTGACAATAGACCGGTCATGCAGTCAGCCGCCGGCCCTGACAAGCCCGGCGGCTGAGGTTTCGGTTAATCCGGTTCTTCTCGGAATTTAGTGGGTGTATTCGAGTGGGTACGAAAGTTGATTTCCTGATAATCCGCGATGCAAATCAAGGAGCCTGCGAATCGGACGCA
>JAYSPO010000623.1:0-1327 GCA_043722015.1 Candidatus Kuenenia sp.
TGCGTCCGATTCGCAGGCTCCTTGATTTGCATCGCGGATTATCAGGAAATCAACTTTCATACCCACTCGAATACACCCACTAAATTCCGAGAAGAACCCTTTAATCTTGCCGAAGATCCGGATGAGAACAGCCCACTGCAGATCAGTTCGCTCGAAGACACGCCTGCCGCCGCCGCAAGGAAACTGCAATCTGCGCTCGATCAGTTTGCAGACGCCCGACCTCTTGAACTGGACCAGCAGATCGAAAAATCTACAGATCAGCGCAAGCCAGCCAGGAAAAAAAAGAAAAAGGCCGAATGACTTTCAGGCATCGCTCGACACTGACAAGCCAAACTATCGCTTTGTCATGAAAGGCGATTCGCTGTCCATTGATGATCTGCTTCACCAACGGCACGAGGCCGTTGGGGTCGAATATGGGACAGTCGAATTAGAGCCCCTGAGAAAACCTCCGCGGCCGCGATTGTGCCGAGTCCAATTGCCCTCAGTGATGTCCCGGGCAAGTGCGATCGACTTCATGTATTGATTTTGCAGTGCATTCGTATCGAAAGTATCAATGCATTCGCGGAAACCGACCGCCGGGTTTGAAACATAAGTTTCTACGGCTGGAGTCATCGAGTGGTCATGTGTCGGACTTGTCAGCATCGTTCGATTCCACGCAACCTCAGCTCGTAAGGCACTCACCGATGTCCGCGATTCGCTCTGCTGTTGATCCCTTGAGCACGCTGGCTCTGCGCTTATCCGCCGTATCTGGTCTGCAAACTTCACGGACCGCCGGTGTGACAAACGTCTGGTGGTGCCTGATTGTGGTCGTCTCGATTGTTTCGAATGCAGCGCTCCTGATTTCGCAGCAGGTGGCGATTCGCCTGATGGCTCCGCTCATTGGTTCATCGATCGAAACATGGTCCGCGATTCTTGGCATGTTCCTTCTGGGGATTGCCATTGGTAACTGGATTTCCGGCAAACTGGCTGACCGATACTCACCGACCGCACTGCTCGTGGCCGGTTTACTGCTGGGTTCTGTGTCGATGTTTCTGATGCCAGCCGCTGTGGATCTCATTGCTGGTTCGAAGACATTCGCACTGCTTTCGCTCGAGGTTCAGATTCTCTCCGCTTCGTGCATTGTCTGTCTGCTGCCGGGCATTACGCTGAGCCTTGTCACTCCGCCTTCGATTCGAAGTCTGGTGCAGTGTACGCATGACATTGGTTCCGCCTCGGGCCGCATATTTGCCTGGGGGACATTTGGGAGCCTGCTGGGAAACTATCTCACCGGGTTCGTGCTGCTTGCCATATTTGGTGTCCACACAATCGTTGAGGCGACGAGTCTCAC
>JAYSPO010000624.1:0-1290 GCA_043722015.1 Candidatus Kuenenia sp.
TTCACAGAATTCTGCGCAGAATGCGAGCCGCATTCCGAATGCTTACGATTCTCGTGATGATACGGCACCGACTGGGAAGCCGGGAAGACCTTACCTGCGTTTCGACTTGACCGCGACTTTCTGATGTTCGTCGCGTGGGATCCGCATCGTTGCCATGAGCCCGGACTTCAGGAGACCCTTCGAATTCGTAACTTTGGCCCAGACGCGGACCTTTTGACTGACTTCCTGAACCTCCGAGTC
Organism: Candidatus Kuenenia sp.; assembly: GCA_043722015.1. Taxonomy (GTDB): domain Bacteria; phylum Planctomycetota; class Planctomycetia; order Planctomycetales; family Planctomycetaceae; genus SXXK01. The sequence continues at coordinate 241 of JAYSPO010000624.1, forward strand.
CACAAACACAACCTCTCCGGTGAAGCGGACGTTCTCCACTTCCAGTTCGATAGCCGGGATCTCAACCTGCACTTCGACCGGTTGTCCCCGCCGGACCATCCATGCCACCTCCAGCGGCAGAAATCCCTCGACTCGCAGCTCGTGCAGATTCGCGAGATCCGCAATTGGCTCGCCTTCCTGAACCGATTCACCGACGGACTTCTGCACGCGTAGAATCACGCCTTCAAACGGAGCCTTGACGCTGTATCCCGCCAGCGAGATCCGGGCCGCTTCCAGTTCAAGCTTTGAAACCTCAAGCGTATGCGAAGCCAGTTCAATCTGCAGCAATGCTCGCTCCGCAGCAATCTTGAGATTCTTGACTGCGAGTTCGGATTGAGCTCCGGGAATTTCCTTATTGAGCGCAAGAGCTCTGGAATATTCAAGCTGTGCCAATTCACTCAGTTTAACTGCATATCTCAGATCGACGTCGTTCCTGGCTTTCAGGTCGGCAGTTGCGACCTCGGCACTGGCGAGTTCGTCACGAATCTGTGCAATCTGCAGGCCCGCCGGTACAAAGTCACCATCCAGAACGTCGATCCGGTCAATAATTCCGGATCGGGTGCTGGCCAGCACCGCTGACTGAAGAAGCGTTACTCGGCAATCCTGCAGCACAATGATCTCATCTGCTGCCGTTCCATTCTGCGGAGATTCCTGCCCGCCACAATCACTGACGTACAGAAAACAGAAACAGACCGTGACACAGATGATCTGGAGATGCTTGAATGTCATCATAGATTCAACGCTTCCTTGCAGACTACAACTCACGCGGTCGTGAGTGAGGAAATTGGCGAGCGGCATGCGTCAGCTTGCCGGTCCAACAACAAGGTACCGGAGAACCGACGCCGCTCCGCTCGCCGGACTCTTTTTCAGCCGCGCGAGGAATAACTCAGCGATGCTATTGAGTTTTGCCGTAAAATGTCAAGCGGGATCTGACCTTGATCTGTTTCAGCGATTCTCACAGACTCTCAATGTTGCCGCCTTCTTGTTGAGCGGAAGTTCCGACTCAACCCT
>JAYSPO010000625.1:0-5897 GCA_043722015.1 Candidatus Kuenenia sp.
CGGTGTCATGACCACAAATACGATCCGCTTCCGACTCGCGACTATTACCGGATGATGTGTGCTTTCAACGGTGGCGACCGTCGGGACGTGCCGCTGGCGGCCCCGGCAGCGGTAAAGGCCAGTCAGGAGGCGATGGACGCATGGCAAAAGGAATTCAGCAAGGCGGAGAAGGAACGCGACGACTGGCTGAACGAAGCTCGCAAACCAATTGCACGCCAGGTGCTGGCCGAGAAAGTTTCCGGACTCTCGATCACTGACGAGGAAAAAACACTGCTGCTCGACAACCCTGATGATCCGGCAGCGAAACAACTCAGGTTTAAGATAGTCCTGACCATAAAACCCCGTGAATACGTCGCCGCTCTATCATCGGAGGAGCAGTCGCGGTGGAAGGATCTTGACGCAGCCGTCAAAGCGGTCGCCGATCGAAAGCCCGCCAGTCTGCCGACGGCATTTGCGTTTGCTGATTATGCCGCAGAGCCGCGTGAAACGTGGCTCTTTGAACGTGGCGATTTCATGGCCCGCAACGAACGTCTGAGCCTGGGATTCCTGACTGTCATGATGCGGGACAAAACGGCCGATGATTACTGGAATGCGGCTCGCGAAACGAAACTCCGCGACGACAGCACGCAGCAGCGACATGCGATCGCCGACTGGATTACCGACACAGATCACGGAGCCGGAGTCCTGCTGGCGCGTGTTATGGTCAACCGTGTCTGGCAACATCACTTCGGAAACGGCATTGTGCACACGGTCAGCGATTTCGGCACGCGCGGCGATGAGCCGACTCATCCGGAACTGCTGGAATGGCTGACCAGTGAGTTTATCCGCAGTGGCTGGAGCCTGAAGCACCTGCATCGACTGATCCTCAATAGTACGACTTACCGTCAGGGTACCGCACCGAATGAAGCCAATCACGCAATCGATCCGAACAATCACCTGATATGGCGTCGCCGACCGCAGCGGCTCGAATCGGAAGCGTTCCGGGATTCGATGCTGGCCGTGGCTGGTTCACTGAATCCGGAAATGTTCGGGCCGAGTTTCAAGCCGCCGATTCCGGGCGAAGCGATGCAGGCCCGCAACGTCAAAGATCCGTATCCGGGCGATGTGCAGGACTCGCCTGCTTCGAGACGGCGATCGGTGTATATGTTCCATAAGCGCGTCGTACAGTATCCGTTGATGATGGCGTTTGACGCTCCTGATGCCCAGGTCAGTTGCGGTCGCCGGACCAACACAACCGTCGCGCCGCAGGCATTGGCGCTTCTGAATGACCCGTTTGTGCGTTTGCGTTCCGAGGAGTTTTCACGGCGTCTCACTGTGGAAGCAGGTAAAGAAGAGGACGCACAGATTCGACTGGCGTTTCAGCTGGGCCTGGCCCGTCAACCCGCGACAGAGGAATTGACCGATGCTCAGTCATTTCTGAGCGAGCAAACCGCAGCTCGACGTGCGCGTGATGGGCAGCTTTCGGAAGCTGCCGCGAAGGCACTGGGGCTGACGGATTTTTGTCAGATGCTGTTTTCGTTCAATGAATTCATTTACATCGATTAGGAGTCGCCCATGTGTCTATCTGATTTACCGTGGTTTTTGTGAGCGGCAAGGCGCTAGCCGCCGGTCCTTGCAGGCAAACAACCCGCGGCTCACTGTCCTGGAGACATTTTTAAGAGCGCCTGCCTGTCGTACGATTCCGCCGCCTTCGGAACTGAAAGGAGATTTCATGAACCCACTGCTGCAGCACTGCGGACGTTTTCAGTCCAGCACAAACCGCCGTGACTTTCTGGCTCGAGCTGGCGCGGGCCTGGGGATGCTCGCGCTCGGAGATTTGCTGGGCAAGAACAATCTGCTCGCAAATGATGAGTCACCTGGATCCGGCAATCCGTTGGCTCCGCATGAAGGGCATTTCCCGGCGAAGGCGAAATCCGTGATCTGGCTGTTCATGGAAGGTGCGCCGAGTGCCGTCGATATGTTCGATCCGAAACAGGAACTCACCAAACGCGACGGTCAGAAGATTGAGATTGATGTCTTCAATGGCAATCCGGGGCCGTTGATGAAGTCGCCATTTTTGTTTAAGCAATATGGAGAAACCGGAGCCTGGATGTGTGAGCATTATCAGAATGTCGCAAAGCATGTGGACGATTTCGCGTTCGTAAAGTCTTTTTACAGTGAATCCAATGACCATGTCCCTGCGCTGTACCAGATCAACACGGGAATTCCGCGGCCTGGATTTCCCAGCGCTGGTTCGTGGGTCACTTACGGACTGGGTTCAGAAAACGACAGCCTGCCGGGCTTTGTCGTGCTGGGAAACAATCAGGGCGTCAAGGGCGGTAATCTGAATTGGAGTTCCGGATTTCTGCCCACGACATTTCAGGGAACCTTGTTTCGTCCGGAAGGCACGCCGGTGATTAATCTCAATCGACCGGCCGATGTGACGCGTGAGGACCAGCGGAGACAGCTCGACCTGCTGGCGAAACTCAACGCGCGGCACATGAAAGAACGTCCGGGCGAAGCGGAATTGCTGGGGCGAATTGAAAGCTTCGAACTGGCGTATCGCATGCAGATGGAGGCAACGGAGTTGGTGGACTTCAGTTCCGAAACCGCCGCGACGCGCGAGATGTACGGCGTCGATCAGAAGCAAACGCGTTCATTTGGGTCCAAATGCCTGATGGCTCGCCGGCTGGTCGAACGCGGCGTGCGTTTCGTGCAGGTTTACAGCGACGGCGAATGGGATGCCCACAGCGATCTGAACGGGAATCACAAAGGACATTGTCGTGCCACTGACAAACCGATCGATGCCTTGCTGACCGACCTGAAGCAGAGCGGTCTGATCGACAGCACGCTCGTGATCTGGGGCGGAGAGTTTGGTCGGATGCCGGTTTCGCAGGGCAACGGCGGACGAGATCATAATCCTCACGGGTTTGGCATGTTTATGACGGGAGCGGGCATTCGCAAAGGAACCAGCTACGGTGAACTCGATGAAATCGGCTTCCGCGCGGTCACGGATCGCGTCTCCGTGCATGACCTGCATGCCACGATGTTGCATCTGCTGGGCATTGACCACAAGCAACTGACGTACTTCCACAACGGTCGTCGGTATCGATTGACCGATGTCGCCGGAGAAGTACTGCACAGGATCCTGGCTTGAGATATCCACGCCGTCTGCTGATGGGCTGGATCTTCGTTGTTCGGCCCATGGGCGGAAAACATGTTGGCGACTCTGCCGGATTTCTCCGACCGACCCCTTCGTCTCGGACGCCTGCTGCTGTCGTACCGGATTCCGCTCAATCCTGGAGACAGGCCTGTCGATCGAAATGAATGTATGCATTATGCCAAATGTCACATGCGAGCCGGCATGTGCGGGTTCTTCACCATTCATGCGGCACATTCGTTTCAGATTTACTAATCGATACAGCCTTTGTGTTCCAGGCAGATGGATTATCGCGTTTTTCTCCGTGCGTGACCTACTGTTGCCTTTAGTCATCAGTTGTTCCGGATCCCTGCATCAAAGTGAACAACACCAGAGTTTGCTGAAGTTGATCATCAGAGGAATCATACATGGCCGAGATTCTTGAAGATTCGATGCTGCATACACGCTACGGCGGCATTGACGAAACCTCATCCCCGAATGGCGCACCGACTTTACTTCCGGAAGGCCTGTGGGTTTTATCGCGAAGTGGTGGAGAAAATGGTACGCACCTGCGTGTGAACGTGGCAGGTCCATCCTTTACTGTCGGTCGCCATCCTTCCAGCAACTTGTGTCTTTCGGATACGACTGTTTCCGGGCGCCATGCGGAAGTTCTGACGATCAATCGCGACCTTTTTGTACGTGACCTCAGCAGCACCAACGGCACGCTGCTGAATGGTCGCAAGCTGCAGAGCCTGACCGGACTTCGTTCCGGTGACGTACTGCATTTCGGCAGTGTGATGTTCACATTGCAGTCGTCCACTGACGAAAATATGAGTTCCACTATCACGGCTGACGTTTCCGCCGAAGCGCTGGCTCATTTGCAATTTGAAAAACTCTTACGACCTCCTGCGTTGCGACCCTATTACCAGCCGATCCTTCGCTTGAGCGACAATGCTCGGGTGGGCTTTGAAGTTCTGTCTCGCAGCTATCTGCTGGGACTCGAAACACCCGACAAAATGTTCCGCGTTGCGGCAACCCGTAACGTGGAAGCCCAATTGAGCCAGGTTTGCCGGACCGAAGGTCTGCGCATCGGCGAAACCCTTGGAAACACGCATTTTTATCTCAACACACACCCGATTGAACTCCAGGGCACGGAACTCTTCACGTCGCTGGAACAACTCCGGGCAGATTTCCCGGAAACGCAGATCGTTCTCGAAGTGCACGAAGGAGCTGTGGCATCCAGCGCGGTGCTGCGGAACGTCCGCCAGGTGACTCGTGATCTGAACATGGGACTGGCCTACGACGACTTCGGCGCCGGGCAGGCCAGGCTGCAGGAACTGTTCGAAGTTCCACCGGATGTCCTGAAATTCGACGTGAAGTTTGTCCACGGGCTGGCATTCAGCCCGCCACAGCATCGTGCCACAATTGCCTCGTTGATTCGAATCGTACGGGATTTGAACGTGGTACCGCTCGCTGAGGGTATTGAGACAATTGAAGAAGCTGTCGTCTGCCACGAACTGGGCTTCGAACTCGCTCAGGGTTACCTGTTCGGTCGCGCAGAAACCGTATCACACTGGACTTCAACTTAAGACTTCACACCGATGCTGATGGCACGTCCACCACAAGGGAAAAACGGAGATCCCGCACTGCTTGCCGCATTGCTGGCCGGGGAGAACTTCTGGCCATCTGATCCTGCGTCGTTGCACGAGCTGGGTCTGAATGAACCGTTTATTGAAGGTCTCATCTGTCGTCTGCTGCGCTCAGCGGGAAATCAGACAGGACGTTCGATCGCCAATGAAGTCTGCATTCCGTTTCGGATGATCGAAGGGTTAATGGAGCGGCTGAAATCCCGACGCATGGTGCTGCATTGCGGCAGTGCCAGTCTGAATGACTATATCTTCGGGCTGACAGACGAAGGTCGTCGCCGCGCGGAGACATCGCACTCCGAATGTGCCTACACAGGCCCAGCACCGGTCCCTTTGAACGACTATGTGATCTCGGTCGAAGCGCAGGCGATCTGCGATCAGCCGATCCGCCGCGAAGAACTGGAAGATGCGTTCTTCAACGTATCGATGTCAGAAGAACTGTTCGACATGATCGGCCCGGCAATCAACTCCGCCAGTGGGCTCTTTTTGTACGGCGCGCCGGGGAATGGCAAATCGACGATCGCCCGTTGCCTGACTCACTGCTTCGGGCAGGAAATCTGGATTCCGTATGCGATCATCGATGGACGAGAAATCATCACACTGTTTGATCCTGCGTATCACGAGATTGTCGAGCAACCGGACGAAGGGCTGCCGTTTGATCGCCGCTGGGTTCGCGTTCGCCGACCTACGGTCGTCGTCGGTGGCGAACTGACTCTGGACAGTCTGGAAATTCGACATGATCCCGTGAGCAACACGAGCGAAGCGCCGTTGCAGATGAAAAGCAACTGCGGATGCCTGCTGATCGATGACTTCGGTCGTCAGCGCGTGTCTCCCGAGCAGCTGCTTAACCGCTGGATTGTGCCGCTGGAAAACAAATACGACTATCTCACACTGCCCACCGGTAAGAAGATTCAGGTTCCATTCCAGCAGCTGATTATTTTCTCGACAAATCTGGATCCTGCCGATCTGGTCGACGAAGCCTTTCTGAGACGTATTCCATACAGGATTGAAGTCACAGATCCGCAGGAAGAAGAAGTGCATCGGTTGTTTCAGATCGCGTCTGAGAAGCTGGGCTGCACATACGATCCGGAATCGGTTGAGCACCTGCTGGAAAACTACTATCGCTCGCAGAA
>JAYSPO010000626.1:0-6235 GCA_043722015.1 Candidatus Kuenenia sp.
AGTCCGGCTGAGCGGCATCCAATGAGTTGCCCCCGGAACAATCTCAAGCGTCGATCCGGGAATCGTTTGATGCAATCGCCTGGCCTGAACGACCGGGAAATGTTTGTCATGCTCAGCCCACAGAACAAGCGTCGGACAGCGGATCGTTGCATAAAGGCCCGGCAACTGCTTCAGTGCCCCCTGATAGCCCGCACACATTTTGCTGATGAATCGACGGACGGACGACGACGAAAAAGCTGTCCAGAAGTCGTCTCTCAGTTGTTCATCGATCTGCTCGCCTCGTGGCAAAAACGTGCGTGCAGCGCGATGAAAAATCAATCGAGGCAATGTTCGCAGTGCAAACCGATTGAAGCCGAACATGCGTAACAGGCGAATCTCCCAGGATGTCTTCTCGTCGCCAAACACCAGCGAATTCATCACCACCAGCCGCCGCACCCGATCCGGGTACAGCGACGCAAAGGCCAGCGCGGGCTGGCCGCCCATATCCATTCCGACGATTGTCGGTCGCTGCAGTTGGAGTTCATCCACAATCGTCAGCAGTCGCTTCGCCAGCAGCTGCGGTGTCGCGCCACCGGGCCATTCGTCGCTGTAGCCCATGCCTGGCCAGTCAAAAGCAATCACCTCGAACCATTCTGCCAGCAGCGGCGCCATCCGGCTCCAGATCTGAAGGTTCTCCGGATAACCGTGCAGCAAGACGATCGGCGGCCCTTGGCCGAGGCGTGCAATCCGCAGCTGCTTTCCGTTGCTCAGTAAAATACGGTCCGTGGCCAGCAATGACGCGTGATCAGTCATGAATGGACTCCGACATCCGCCAACAGTCGATCGGCGGCGAGAATTCCACTCACTGCACAAAAGCTGACCCATTGACCGGGGTGCGTCGCGCTGCCGGCAACGTAGAGGTTGCGAATCCACGGACTGCGGTGTGCGACTCGACCAGTCAACATGAACCGCGATGTCATCACCGGATTCATGCTGTTCTGGTGCAGATGAAACTGGCTGCCCCATTCACCGGGAATTCGCGTCTGCAGCACGCGCACATCATCGAACAGGTCGCGCCACCAGTGTTCCTGCTCGACGACCCGATGCAGAAAAGCTCGTTGCCCTGCTTCCCCACCCGACTCGGCACGGTGATGAGCCATCGGCGCAATCAGCCGAGCGGGATACCAACCATTGTGCTCAAGCGAAGCATCGATGACACCGGGAGTGATCAGCAACCGGCAGCCATCGAGTTCATTTCGAAGCCGGAATCGCAGATAAGGCGGTTTCGGTTTTCCTTTCACCGCCAGATACGCGCAGACGCCAGGTGACTGCAGCGGAAGCCGCGCGAAATAGCGCCGTGTGCGATGGCTCAGCGCTGCCTGACCCTGGTCGTCCAAAAGTGTGGAATAGGTGGCCAGTCCGGCGTTGGAAACCACTGCGTCGGCCGGCAGTGTTTCGGTATCGATCTCGACTCCGGTCACTGAGTTGTGCTTGCAGCAAATGCGACGGACTTTTGTGCCGCAGCGGAATTCCACACCCGCCAACGTTGCGGCCTTGAACAGGACTTCCGGAATCACCCCGATACCGCCACTCGGATAACACGCGCCGACACGATGAATGACGGAAGTGACCAGGGCGAGCGGCGAAGGAGCCGCCCCCGCCAGTTGACCGGCCACATGCGTCCAGATACCGAGCGCCTGCAAGACGGATTCCGGCAGTCGGGACGATTTGAGCACGGAATCCAGGGACCGCAACACGAATGGCACGTCGCGCCATGCTCCGTGGCGCACAACATCCAGCAACCCCGGATGTGATTTCCATTGCAGGGGTTGTAGCCTTTGGTAGATCGCATCCGTGCGGTCGATGAAGCGCCGATAAAGCTGTCCGGAGCCAAGGCATCGCGCATCAAATCCGGCAGCGGTTTGCTCGAACGAGTCATAAATCGTGACAGGTTGCGTTGAACCGTCGTCCACCTGATACACATCCGGGATCCGCTGCAACCGGAGACGATGTTCCAGTTCGATCCCCAGCTGTTGAAAAGCCCATTCCAGCCCGGGGCGATCCAGCAGGACGTAAGGCCCTGCGTCAAAGCGAAACCCTTCAAGGTCAAATCCCGCCGCCAACCCACCGACAGACGATCGTGCTTCAACAACTGTGACCTTGCATCCGCGCTGCGCGAGTCGAATCGCTGACGTCAACCCGCCGATTCCAGCTCCGATAATCACGACGCGTCGACTCATGTGTTCCTCAATGACTGAACTCCGTAGGCGACGTCGCTCCGCCGACTCGCATTCCACTTCACGCCCGTGGAGAAACAACGCCGCGGGGTCGTATCCATAAATCGCCTTGGCCAGTATGTCCATGTCGTGCCATGGGAATCTCAGTCGGCGGAGCGACTGAGCTACTCATCCGGCACGTTCAAACCCAACAACCACCGAACGGCTCGCCGAGTCGTCTTCAGAAGCAATCCTTCGCGACGGATCAACGGAAACGCCTGCGGGTCCATCTCAGGCAGGAATAACGAACCGCGACCGCTGCCCATTACGTAAATCGGATAAGCCATGATACTCAGCAAAGACCGCAGTTCGTTATGATATGGCCCACGCCAACTTTCGATCGGAGAAGCCTCACCGACGACTTCGATCAGGTTTGTGGCACCTCCAAACCACTGTGCAGTACTGCGCAGCAGGCTGGACGACTCAAACTGCTCGACACCGATATGTCGCAACGCCACTGTATCGACAGCCAGCGCATCCGGTCCTGCATAGAACCGCAGGGGGTGAATGGGTTTTCGGCAACCCATCACGCCCACGAGTCCATCCGGGATGTTCTCAAAGGCATCGATGATGCCGAAATGAGGCGGGAAATCATTCAGCAGCATCATGACTGCGGTCGCCCGATCCGCTTGTCGTTCGAGGAACAGATATTCGTCGCATCGACCACCAACCCACTCGATATTTCCCACACACAGCAGTGCCATCTCGATCGGATGGCTCCGCAGTTTTGGGAACGAAATTCGAAAGTCGGCGTCGCGCCATGTTTTCGCGATCGTATACTGCGCCATGCCACGTGAGTATTGATGCTGCACCTGATCTTCTTCCGAATCAACGATCCGATAATTCCCGGACCCGATACCAAAGTAGTCTGCGACATCGCTCACACTGCGGTGCTGAAAGAAGTGGTCATAAATATTTCGTCCTTCCACGACTGCAATGTCCGAACATCCAGGTGAACGTAAGTATGCCGCAAGATCATCGAGAAGTACGATGTCCGTCAACGGCGACAGATCCTTCCGATGGTATCCCAACATGAACGTGGGTTTGATGGCGATCTTCAATTGCTCAATGGGCAGATTCAGAAACTCCGCACGCTGACGAATCGCGTCACGCAGACCACATTCTTCCAGCAACCGGCGGAACAACGTGCGTTTGTCTGCCTGTCGATCGGACTTCAAAACTCGTACGCATTGCCCACTGCCAATCGGATTCTCTGTATCAGTAATACGCCGCTGCTCGCGCGGAAGGAATTCTTCACCGACTTCACGAATCTGTTCAATCAGCGACTCTACAGTCTGGCTCACAGCCAGCGTGTCGTCGTTCGTCAATGCACTGGCCAGAATCTCAAACACTTTGCAGTGCCGGTCCTCGTCGATTGCAACTCGCTTAAAGTCCCGCGCCAGCTGTTTGTCCAGATCCGGCTGCGATGCTGCGAGTTCGGCAATTCGATACCAGCAGACGGCTGCGGTTTGCTCGGCATCAATGTTGAACAGACAGAAATTCCGAAACGGTCCAATCTGCAGATGCTGCTTCACGTCACGCGGCACCTTGCCGACCAGACCACCGATGGCCGTCACGATCGTGGCCGTCAGTCGCGACAATGGCGCCCGGCGCCAGCGACTATGCTGCAGCACTGATCCCGCCCAGCCGCCAATGCCTCCGGCCGCCTGAGTCAGGAATGCCTGAGTCCGCAAACGCCAGCCACCCAATTTGAGAATTGCTCCACGGATGTAAATCGTGTGCATTTCTTCATCTTTCCAGATCCAGACGAGCGCGTGTCGGAGCAGTTCCTTGAGGTCATCTGCAATCGGCATGGCCGCGATTCTTTGCTGCATCAGCGACTCGCGATACCCGATCGACACAAGCTCCTCACGCTCCAGCGCCAGCAGGAACAGTTGAATCAGCTCTCGCCGTGGATCGCTGGCGCAGGCCTTTCGCACCACGGCAAGTTCACGTTGAAATTCATCAAAAACCGCGCCCATGGATTTGTCTGCTCGGAAATACTAACTGTTGTGTCCCGTGGATTAGACCGTAAAATCGCGGCTGTGGTAACCACGGGGGGCGAGGTATCTCGCCATTCGGACTACAGCGATTCACGCAAATGACCAATTTTGCATTCACTCTGTACGATTGGGCGACGCCCTGCCATAACACGTGTCCTGCCTCTTCATTTGATATGACAATTGCTATTTGTTCGGGAATTCCAATGCGAAAAATTGAAACGTACGTCGCTCTGTTGTTTGTCCTGATGAGTCCAGCGGGATTCGCCGACAATTGGGGGCACTGGCGTGGCCCCACGGGAAACGGTGCCGCGCTGACGGCGACTCCGCCCACCGAATGGAGCAGCACAAAGAACGTCAAATGGAAGGTTGAAGTTCCCGGCATTGGTTCGTCATCACCTGTAATTTGGGGCGATCAGGTCTTCGTGACCACGGCAGTTTCGAAAGACGGCGGGAACGCCCGCAGTCTGACGACACTTGAATTCCAGTTGCTGTGCTTTGACCGAAAGGATGGCAAATTGGTTTGGCAGAAAACAGCCGTCGTAGCGAAGCCGCATCAGGAGACGCATCAAACCAACGGATTCGCATCCGCCTCAACCTGCACCGATGGTCAGCATGTGTACGCACACTTTGGATCGCGAGGTCTGTACTGCTATGCCATGAACGGCGATCTTGTCTGGAAACGCGATGACTTTCCCAAAATGGAAACGCGCAACAGCTTCGGTGAAGGAAGTTCGCCGACGCTTGAAGGCAACATGATTCTGGTGCCCTGGGATCATGAAGGACCTTCGGCTTTGTATGCACTCGATAAACTGACAGGTAAGACAATCTGGAAAACCGATCGCGACGAGCCCACTTGCTGGGCAACACCACTGGTTGTAGAACATGCAGGACACAAACAGGTCATCATGAATGGCCAGACTTGTGCTCGAAGTTATGACCTTGAGACCGGAAAAGAACTGTGGCGTTGTGCAGGTCAGACAGAACGTCCCTGTGCGTCACCCGTTGCTGACAAAGACCTTGTATTTGTCGGAAGCGGTCACAAGGGATCATTCCTTGGGGCGTTTCGACTGGATGGCAAGGGCGACATTCGGGGCACGAAGAGTGTGGTCTGGACAATTGATAAAGACACGCCCGACATTGGTTCGCCGCTGCTTTCGTCAGGTCGAATTTACTTCCACAAGGCGAAGTCGGGACAACTGTCATGTGTTGATGCTGCGACCGGAAAGCCATACTACATGGCAAGTCGCATCTCGGGCCTCGACACGATCTATGCGTCTCCCGTTGCTGCCGGTGGTCACGTTTATCTGACCTCACGAAACGGCACGACGGTAGTGATCAAAGACGCCAACGACCTGCAGATCGAAGCGACCAACAGCTTAGGCGAAACAGTCGATGCTACTCCGGCACCTGTGGATCATCAACTTTTCATTCGCGGTGAACAGCACCTGTTCTGCATTGCGGAATGACCTGACCAGGGCTACGGGCGACCGGTGATGCCTGAACTCAGTCGTTTTTTTGGGAGCTGCGAACTACTCGCAGAAAGGTCCTCTGATGCACCGTCTTTTTCTGATTCTCTGCTGTGGTACATTGATCTTGCTCTGCCCTGGGTTACTGCAGGCCCAGCCGCCTTCACCGGATCCGGTGTCGCAGCAGACCCTCAAGGCAATGACGCAGGAAATGACAGCAGCTTTGCTGTCGAAGGATGAGACAGCGGTCAGGAAATTGGTCGTGGAGGCAGTTGAGTTGCTGGGAGATCAGGCGGGGGTACCGGAAGTGGCCGATGAATACCGGCAGGCCCCCGTCCAGATCGAACCGCTCACCAGGGCCGAGGCACTCGCCGGGTTCGAGAGAATTCATCGCTTCGTGCAGAAGAACAAATGGTTCTTCTCGGAATTTAGTGGGTGTATTCGAGTGGGTATGAAAGTTGATTTCCTGATAATCCGCGATGCAAATCAAGGAGCCTGCGAATCGGACGCA
>JAYSPO010000627.1:0-1075 GCA_043722015.1 Candidatus Kuenenia sp.
GCCATCACGCTCCGCCGTGATGAGCCCCAGACTTCCAATTGCAGATATTACATCCTCTCCCCCCACAACGCATCACGTGGGGCATGATAACGAGTAGGCCGAATCAAGTCCGCCGCCGCTGCTGCCGGAACCGCGCAAACGTGATTTTCTCGTCGTGACACCTTGTCATGCAGACTTGGATTTGATTGGCGGACGCCGCTCCGGTAATCATCGGGTTTGCTCGGTCCGGCCTACAAGCCGGTGCGCAATGCAGACAGCAGAGCCTTTCAAAACCCATAGCAGAACTCGTAAGAATTCTTGCCGCCCTGAATTCTCACGAATTCAGCTACACTTTGAAGTTTTGGAAGACGCTCGATAATCATTTTGTTCAAAGATACATGCCTGCAGTCATCCCAAACTTAGTCTCAACAATCATCCCGGTCTTCAACCGAGCTGCACTGCTGCGTGAAGCAGTGCAGTCGGTGTTGAAGCAGACGTATCGTCCGATTGAGATGATCATTGTGGATGACGAATCGACGGGCGACACGCCGAATTGTATTCGTGACTTGGTTGCTACGTATCCCGAGATTATTCGCACGGCTCGACAGAAAAACAGTGGACCAGGGGTTGCTCGGGAGACTGGGCGATTGATGGCGCAGGGCGAGTTTATCCAGTATCTGGACAGCGATGATTTGTTGTTGCCGCAAAAGTTTGAGAAGCAGGTGGCGGCGTTAAATGCCCGGCGGGATGCAGGTGTGGCTTATTGCTGGACGCGGTATCGAAAAATTGGGGAGCCACCGTTTCCTGGGCCATGGAAACGTTCGGGGATTGTGGTGGAAACGATGTTCCCGACTTTTCTGGATGACCGCTGGTGGGATACTCCGACACCGTTGTATCGGCGTTCGGTCTGCGACGCAGCAGGGCCTTGGACAGACTTAAGGCTGGAAGAGGATTGGGAATACGATTGCCGGATTGCGGCTCTCGGAACTCGGCTTGTACACTGTCCGGAATTTCTTGTGGAAGTTCGTGACCACGGCGGTGCACGGCTCTGCCGAGGCGATGCCTATGACCCGGTTCGGATGACGATGAGAGCAAG
>JAYSPO010000628.1:0-1081 GCA_043722015.1 Candidatus Kuenenia sp.
AGGACTGTTGAACAGATTCAGTGCCTGCAGCGGAGTGGTCGAACGGCTGCGTTTCGGGACTGAGGTTGCCGCATCGGGGCAGTCGAAGACGCCGAAGACGGATTCCTTTTCCAGCCGCACTTTGGTCATGTAGATCATCCGTCGCCAGTCTTCGGGACCGTATTGCTTCTTTGGAAAATAGTGTCGTACGTTTTCCAGTTCCACTTCAAAGCCGCTGAAACCGGGACCGAACATGCGGTCGTCGAGCACTCCTGTGACCGCCAGAATGCTGTCGCGGATGGGTTCGGCCTCAAGACGCCGCGGCGGAAATCTCCACCACCACTGTGTGTCTGCATCAGCCTGAAGTGCGTCCTCGCGAGGCTGGCTGCTCTGACGATAGGTCGCTGAATTCAGAATCAACCGATGCACATGTTTCAGCGACCAGTTGTGATCCATCAACTCGCGCGCCAGCCAGTCGAGCAGTTCGGGATGCGTCGGTGCGACACCCGCTTTTCCGAAATCGCTGGGAGTTGCCACCAACCCCTTGCCGAAGTGAAATTGCCACAGTCGATTCACGATGACGCGCGCGGTGAGCGGGTTGTCTTTGGATGCCATCCACTCCGCCAGTGCCAGGCGGCGTTGCTGTTCCGGAGTTGCTTCGGAAATTGCCAGTTTGCCGAGCGCCGCGACGGTGCCGGGTTCGACCTGCTCTCGCTGGGCCATTGGTTCGCCTCGGAACAGGCGATGAGTCGGTCCGGGCTGCGCGAACGTTCCCGCGTAGACCGTGGCGGACGCCTGCAGTTGTGATTTTCGCTGTTCGTTCTGCTGGAATTGTTTCAGCAACTGACGACCCAGCTCGGCCTTTTCGTCGGGGAATTGTGCGAAATCGTACTCCGGCGCCGTTGGAGCCGCGCCGGTGAACGGCAGGCGGTCGGCGGACGAAGCCACCTGCTTCCATTGATCGGGCTCAACCGCCACTTCGATCACGTACTTTGTGGCCACGCGATCTCCGAATTGCCCCTCATGATCTCTCCCCCATGTGATGCGGCTGATCTGTGAGACTTCCGGCAACTCAATCTGAATCCAGCCTCGCCCTGCTTCA
>JAYSPO010000629.1:0-9689 GCA_043722015.1 Candidatus Kuenenia sp.
GCCGGAACGGCGCTCCGCTTGGTCCGGCCTACCCCAAAAACAAGTCCCGACAGGCACTACACAATCAGGCTCTGAATTCTAGCGAATTCAGCTACTACATAATTTGGGAATTGAAATTCCTCCGCTCTGCAGAAACTTATTCAATGTTCCATTCAAAACTCAGCCTCGAAGACATGCAGGCATTGTCTGAAGAGATCAGCCATCTGGTGAAGGCCGGGATGCCGCTGGAAGATTCGTTGGCTCAGGCTGGCATGGGGCGTGGAGCAAGGCTGACGCAGGTGATGAAGACTCTGTCGGATGGACTGAATCAGGGTAAGTCGTTACCGGAGTTGATTCAGCGAGAGTCAATTGGTGCACCGCGAATGCTGGCCTCCGCGATCGGAGCAGGAATCCAATCAAACAGCCTGAATCTGGCTGTGGAAATGATGGGCGACTTCGCAGCCGACGTCGTTGATTTGCGAAATCGCCTGCTGCAGGCGGCTGCGTATCCGCTTACGGTTGTCCTGGTTGCGAGCGTGCTGTTGATCCTGTTCGTACAGAACACTCTTGAGTTATTTCTGGAGACGATTCAGTCTTGGGATCTGAAGGTCAACTGGATCCTGCTGAAGCTGCTGGAATGGAACCAGGTTGCACCGTGGTGGACGTACATTTTCCCGGTCGGATTGATACTGCTCACGGGGCTGTGGATGATTTCCGGCCGCGCGGCCACGATGGCATTTGCAGGACCGGAGAAACTTTTCCTGTTGCTGCCTGGCGTGCGTGCTCTCGTGCGGGATCTGCAGAACTACACGCTCACCCGCATGCTGTCTCTGCTGACGGATCGTGGCATTTCGCTGGCGGAAGCCCTGACGCTTTCAGGCGGTGCTTCGGGGTCGCAACGGCTGGAACGGGCATGCGATGAGATTGCTCAGAGTATCCTCCGTGGTGATGGAATCGGCCCCGGCTTCAACACGACCATCGCGTCACAGAGGTTGCGACGGTATTCGCTGCCGCCCCTGCTGGACGTATGCCTGCAGCAGGTCCAGCACAGTGAAGATCGAATGGTGCTGCGTCTGCGGGCCGTTGCCGACTTTTATCGGAATCGCCTGGAAAGAAACTTCGCATGGCTCCGCCTGTTGATGCCATTCGTCATGTTCGTTGTGATCGCGGGTGGTTGTGCTTTGATGTATTCAGTGATGGTTTTCTGGCCGGCGGCTGAGTTGTATCGACATCTGGGACAGTAGTCTTACAAAAATGCCAACTTACAAATATCAATCAGTTCTCCCGACCGGCGTCTCGGTGTTCGGCATTTTCGATGCTGAAAACGAAGCCTCACTTGCTGCGTATCTGCTCACGCGCGGCATGACGCTGGTGGATTGTTCTGAAGTTGCGGTCGACAAGCGTCTGGGAACACCATTGGCGGCGATTCCTCGAATTCTGCAACTGCGAATCGGGGAACGAATTCAGGAAGCCCTGCTGACGGGTCTCCCGTCGCATGTTGCAATCGCAGCCATGGCGAATGAGCCGTTTGAGCATCCTTTGCTGATGGCGATGCCGTGGCTGTCGGGCTTGGCCGGATGTGCGGTCGTGGTCTCATATTTGTTAACGATCGCCGTACCGGAATTTGCTCTGCTGCTGGTCCCGGTCGCAGGATTCGCTCTGCTGACCTGCCTGGGGCTTTGGATTGCCGGTTACTGGTGGTTGCAGGTTCGGCCGCGAGACATGTTGCTGCGTCTATCACGCCAGATGGCGGCAGGAGGTTCCGAGCCATTGATGCAGGATGCATTTGTACCGATGGAGATCAGGAGCATCATGAAATCCGGCATGGCATCTGAGCAAAAGTCGCTCAGTGTGGCGGAGCTACTGCCATCGCTCGGGATCATGCAGGTGCAGCGACACCTGTTTGCGACGAAAATGGTGGCTCCGTTTCTGGCGTTGTTGCTGCTTATCCCCGCCGGCTATTCCGTGTCGCTGATCGTGATTCCTAAGTTCAAAGAAATCTTCGTGGGCTTTGGAGTGGAACTACCGGGGCTCACGGTACTGGTTATCGGTATTAGTGACTTCGTTGCGAAACTCGGCGTGCCCGGCCTGTTCGGTGTTGTCTTACTGACATCTGCTGTGGCTGTCACATTTTACAGCATGATCATTTGGTCACCGGCGGCCGAAATCCTGAGCGTTGTCCCAATGCTGGGGACGTCGTTACGGTTGCTGATGCAGGCGCGTGTCGCGAGAATTCTCGGTGTCCTTGTGAGAAATCATTCTTCCGTCGGGGATGCGATTTCAGTGGCGACAGATGCGAGTGGCTTTCGCGAGGTTCGCCTACGTGGAAAAGAGATGGCGAAGGAATTAAGAAGTGGAAAGCCTGTGAATCTGGTATGCAGCGGGCTCCACGGACTTCCTTTGTCACTCCTGCTCCGAATCAGCGATCAGGGGGATTCTGAGCATGCACGGCAGGAAACGGCTCAGTCGTTCATGCTGTTCGCATCGTCTCTGGAACAGGCGTCGTGGGGACACGGGTCGATTCTCGCGGTTGCCGTTGAAATCCTCGCCATCATGGTCACCGCAGTCGTCGTATCACTTCTTGTCATCTCCTTGTTTATGCCGCTGATCAAGCTGTTGAATGATTTGTCGGTCTGCGTGTGGACATCAGGAGCATGGCTATGACGTTTATTCAGATGTGGTTGTTCATGACCAACCGGTCTGAGCCTTTGCGGCAGGCTTCGCTGCTGATGCTGCTGGCAGGTGGAGTTGGCCACGGCGACACGCTCCTGCAGTCACTGCGGGCGCATGAACAGGAGAGTAAGTCGATCTGGGCGAACAAAATCGGACAGTTGCGGATGCTCCTGGAGCAGGGGCACTCACTTTCAGGAGCCCTCTCGATCATTTCTGAACTGTTGCCGGATCAGACTGTGACTTCCATCCGCGTCGCCGAAGGCACAGGGGCTCTGGCGGATGTGTTGATGGACGAAGCGCGGCGGCTGCATGAACAAACTCGATCGAAATCAGTTTCGTCAGGTACGCTGGAACAGGATCTTCTGTGGGCAGCAGCGTTGTTGACGGTTGCATCAGCAATTGTGACTTTTCTGATCGTGTTCATCGTGCCAAAGTTTAAGGAGATCTTCATCGGATTCGGAGTGCAAATGCCTCCTTCAACAATTGCCGTGATCGAGGTCAGTGACTTTGCGTATTCGTACTGGTACCTATTCATTGTCCCTGTCACGGCCACGGTGGTTGTGTTTTTCTGGTTGGTGTATTCATCTTCCTGGAAAAAGTTGACGCACGGCTATCCGCGATTTGCCGGGCTCTGGCCGCGTTACTGGTTGCCGGGGATCTTGCGAACACTCAGCCTGTCTGCCGCGAGCGGACAACCGCTGGGGCGGGCACTCGACTGCGTGATGCAGGATCTTCCGCCGGGACGTTCTGCGACAGTCGTAAGTGCCTTGCGGCATCGCGTGAATGGTGGAGAAGAT
The DNA here is from genome assembly GCA_043722015.1 of Candidatus Kuenenia sp. Taxonomy (GTDB): domain Bacteria; phylum Planctomycetota; class Planctomycetia; order Planctomycetales; family Planctomycetaceae; genus SXXK01. Next base: position 3,450 of record JAYSPO010000629.1, read on the forward strand.
GCGATTGCGGCGATGCAGTCTGTCGGCCTCCTGCGAGCTTCTGAAGCGGCATTCCTGCATTCATCGTTGAGGACACATCATCTGGACTGGGGACTTCGACACCTCGCCGATTCCGTTGAGCGACGTCGCCGGAATTTGTTTCGAAGACTTTCGCAATTCATCGGGCCGGGAGTTGTTTTGATTGTGGGAGCAATTGTGATGTTCCTGGCAAGAGGGTTCTTTGAACCGTTGATAACGTTGCTGGATGAGTTGAGCCACGAAGGATGACCCATACTCGACGCGGCCTTGAATGACCCATTTGAGATCCGAGATCCGAGAGTTGAAATTTGAAGCGTCAACGAGGGACTGGAATTCCTGCCCTCGCTGTCGCTTTGGGTTAATGTGAATTTCGACCGAGCGCGGTGTAGTTCCTTGTCAGGAAGTCATGGTTCCATGATGAAATGTTTTGAACAAAAGAAATCTACTTTCAATCGACGTGGCTCGCTGCTTACGGAAGGGATCATCGCGTGCATCATTCTGGGCGTCGCCATAGGCATGCTGGTGCCGGGGTTGGCTGCAATCAATCGCCAGCGACAGGCTATGCGGTTCGACACGCTGGCGATGATTGAACTCAATAACATTGAAGCCAGCATCAGAAAGCACAAGACACTTTCCACTGACATCAAGGTTTCCGAGTGGTTTTTGGACCGATATGCGGAAGCAAGTCTGGCTGTAGAACCATTGCCAGATTCAGAAGACGCAACGAAGGATATTCTGGATGGATTGCGTCTGACAATTCGGCGACCTCAGGCAGAATCCATGCCCGACCAGAAAGTCTCGGTTGTGGTGTGGAGAGAGAAGGGAGAACTAACGCCATGAAACGCAGTCTCCCGCAGCTCACCCGGAAAACTCATCGTCGTCGTGGCGCGCTGTTTCACTATTACCTTGCGTATGTCACACTTGTGTCGTCAGTCCTGCTGATGACAGGAAGCTGCCTGCATACGATTCTTCAGAGCGAACAGACCGACCGGCGTGTGTCACTGTTTCTACATTCATTGCTGCGATGCGAACGCATGCTGCGCGCAGATACCGCTGCCGCGCCGTTGACCGTCGATTCTGACTCCGCGCTGGCGATCGCTCAGGAAGATGGCGTGCAGATCCATTGGGTCGCTGATCGTGGCATTCTGACTCGGCAGGCAACGCAGGGCGGTGAAACACTCAATTCTGATCGCTTTGTTTTCCCGGCAGGCTCGAAAATTGAAATCGCCACCCGTGAGGATGGTGCGACGGTCGTGAAGTTTTTCGAGCCGTCTGTTTTCGTCAAGTACAGCGAAGTGGGTAGTGGAGCTCTGAATCGAAACAAACCACTGGATGAAGCCTTCCCGGCAACACCGGCGGCAGCGGGCTTGCAGGCAGTGACGGAGATTATTTTGTGGTAGTAGACAGGTTTTGAAGCTGTGATCGGGGAAATGTAATGGCAGATGCAAAAGGGTTTTGGATGCGGAGAGTGCTTTGACACAAATGCGAGTCGCGGAGCGACGTCGCCTACGTAGCACAGTCGCTCCGCCGACTGAGATTCCCTGGATTCAACCAAGTTGTGTTCTCAACGGTGGCCTATGAACACAGCCTGTTTTCAATTCGTCTGTCCTGAATTCGTCTGTCCAAAATTCACCACATGTTGACACGCTGATGAACGAATTGACCATTCAAGACTGTCTCGCATTTCGGACACGTACACACCTGGCACAGAGTTGGACAAACGAATTATGGACAAACGAATCAAGCCAGGAGCAATCAAACTGCGAAATGTAAATATGAAACTCGAAGCGTCTTCCATCACTTCCACCCATCCGATTCACGTCGCGGTACCTCGCCGTGGGGCGGCGAGTATCGTAGCGATTGCGGTGCTGGTGATTCTTGCCGGGATCATGGCGCAGCAGGTGCGGCGAGTGTTGATGGAACGGCGACAGATGCGGAACGAAGTGGCGTACATGCAGACCGAAAAGCTGGTCGATGCGGGACTAACGCTCGCTCAGAAATCGAAATCCAAAGATCCCACATGGATGGGACTCACGTGGAATTTGCCCCCCGGCGCAATTCATCAGACAAATTCCGCTGAGGTCGTGATCAAAGTCCAGGATGATTCGTATACCGTCGTCGCTCGATACCCGGCCAATGCGGAGATTCCTTTTCAGGTTACTCGAACAAGAAAGTTGATACCATGAATTCAACCCCCTCACCCTGCCTTCAGCCACATTCTCCCTCGAACTCCAGGAACAAGGGAGATTTGCGTCCGCGATTGCGTGGTTTCACGCTGATCGAGCTGCTTGTCGTGATCGCGATTATCGCAATCCTGATTGCGTTGCTGCTGCCAGCGGTGCAGCAGGCGCGCGAGGCGGCTCGGCGAACGCAATGCAAGAACAATCTGATGCAGATTGGCCTGGCGTTACACAATTACGAGATGGCGTTTGAAATGCTGCCTCCGGGTTGTGTGAATGAGACTGGCCCGATTCGCAACCTCGAAGAAGGCTACCACATGTCCTGGATCGTGCAGATTCTGCCGATGATGGAACAGGCCAACGTGTTCGGTCAGATCAACTTCAATGCCAGTGTCTACGCGGCCACGAACGGCGGATTTCGCGGGATGGCGATGCCCACGCTGGGCTGTCCTTCTGATTGGCAACGCATGTTGAGTCAGGGGAGCCAAACGTTGGCCATGAACAACTACGCTGCATCATTTGGTGGTGCAGATGTTCCGATCGACGCTAAGAACAACGGCGTCATGTTCTTGAACAGCAGCGTTGGTTTTCGGCAGATTCGTGACGGTGCGTCGAATACGATCATGGCGGGCGAAAAATGTGTGGTCGAAAATGCGAACGAGCTGGGCTGGATGTCGGGTACGAAATCCACGCTACGGAATACTGGTGTGCCGATTAACAAGGGCTGGGATGTCGGAGGAACGGCACCGGGAGCAGCCAGGTTCCGCAAGGCGTTACCGCCGCCGGATGATACTTCAACCAGCGGATATTCCAGTTACCACACCGGTGGTGCACAGTTTCTGCTGGCAGATGGTTCCGTGCGTTTCTTGAGTGAAAACATCAATCTCCCGTTGTATGCCAATCTTGGCAATCGAGCTGACATGGAATTCATTGGAGACTTCTAATGAGATCTCTGCCTGCGTACTCACAGCGTCGCCTTCGCGGATTCACGCTGCTGGAACTGCTGATCGTGATCGCGATCGTGGCTATCCTGATTGCACTGCTGCTGCCCGCTATTCAGCAGGCACGTGAGAATGCGCGGCGTGTGCAGTGTCAGAACAATCTGGTGCAACTGGGCGTGGCACTGCAGCATTACAATCAGACGTTCAGTGTCCTGCCTCCCGGATGCGTCAATGACGTCGGTCCGATCCTGGCAGATAGTCGAGGCTATCGGATCGGCTGGATCGCTCAGATTCTGCCGTTTCTCGGCCAGGACGGCCTGTGGAATCAGATCAATTTCAATGATCCAACTCGCTCGTTCATGTCACCGGAAGGAAACGCATCACTGGATGAAGCGATCGTGCTCTGGAACCAGCTTGAGTCTGGCGAGATTACGAAAGAGCAGGCAGTTGAAATGCAGAATGGCATGAACCCGGCTCTAAACAGACAAATCGGTAACGGCTACGACGTTACACGGGGAAAGCCAACGCCACCAGATCTGGCGGGAAAAATCACGATCATGAGCACGACTGGATATTTCGGTCTGCTTCAATGCCCTTCAAACCCTTCCCCTCGGTCTCCCACCTCTTGCTATGCGGGTATTCACAACAGTGTCGAACAACCAATCGACATTGACGGTGACGGGTTGTTGTATCTGAATAGTTCAGAATCGCTGGAATCAGTGCCGGATGGCGCGTCGAATACGTTGTTGCTCGGAGAACACATGAATGTGCCGTTTGGAACCGTCTGGATTTACGGAGACCGTGGCACGCTCCGCAACATGGGAGACACAGAAGGATTGGGTTCGTACTCTCGCATCATGAACTACGACCCGGTCACAGGCGAAATGGAAGACACACGTAACATGACCGATGAACAGCGCGCCGCATATAAACTGGTCCAGAATCAGCGAGTCGGCACGTTCGGAAGTGCGCACATATACGTCAATTTTCTGCTGGCAGACGGCAGCGTCCGCGGAATTCGCAAAAACATGTCGCAGGAAGTGTTGCTGAAATTAGCGTCTCGTAAAGACGGGCAGCTTGTGTCTGCGACGGAATTCTGACGAGTCATCGCCGGCGAGCGGCATGCGTCAGCGTGCCGGTGTTTGTTGCCCCGTCCCGTACTACTAACAGTTGATGTCTTGTTGCTCCGCGAAGATTTTCAGGCGGCGATTTGTAGAGATTGTTCTCGTGCATTAACTTTGTTCTCACCACGGTTCGGACTCGGTGAGTGTGAAATCGGAAAGTAGCCGTCACGCTCCGCCGTGACGAGCATTGAACTGGGCCACATGAATGGAGTGCCCGCGCTGACTGTCCTTCAGGCTATGAGATGGGACTTGTCGTGGAAAACTGTCTCGGTTGATGAATGTCGACTGACAAATGCTCATCACGGCGGAGCGTGATGGCTACTTTGGGTTGAGTGCGAAGCCCGCGCTGAGTGTTGCCTGGTCAGGGGAGCGTCAGTCTCCCGGTGTACGTCAATCCTGGCAATCGAGCTGACATGGGAATCACTGGAGAGTTCTGATGAGGCATCTGCCTTCGTACTCAAGACGTCGGCTTCGGGGGTTTACGCTGCTGGAACTGCTGATCGTAATCGCGATCGTGGCAATGCTGATTGCACTGCTGCTGCCCGCTGTTCAGCAGGCACGTGAGATGGCGAATCGTGTGCGGTGTCAGAACAATCTGGTGCAACTGGGTGTGGCTTTGCAGCATTACAATCAGACGTTCAGCGTCCTGCCTCCTGGATGCGTCAATGACGTCGGTCCCATTTTGGCAGATGGCCAGGGCTATCGAATCGGCTGGATCGCTCAGATTCTGCCGTTTCTTGGCGAGGACGGACTCTGGCATCAGGTCAATTTTGTGAATCCGGATCGTTCGTTTATGTCGCCGGAAGAAAACACGTCACTGAATGAAGCGATCGCACTGTGGAATCAGGTTGAGTCAGGCGAGATCACGAAAGAGCAGGCCATTGAAATGCAGAATGTTATGAACCCGACTCTGATCGGCCAGGGCTACGACGTGACGAAAGGAAAGCCGAAGCCACCAGATCTCGCGGGAAGAATCTCGACCACGACTGTGAATCTCAGTCTGCTTCAATGCCCCTCCAGCTCTCGAATCAGATCTCCCATTTCCTGCTACGCTGGCGTTCACAACAGTGTCGAACAGCCAATCGACGTCGATGGTGATGGCTTGTTGTATCTCAACAGTTCAGAATCGCTCGAATCAGTCCCGGACGGCGCATCCAATACGCTGCTGCTCGGAGAACACATGAATGTGCCGCTGGGATCCGTCTGGATTTACGGAGACCGTGGCACGCTTCGCAATATGGGAGATACCAATGGCCTGGGGTCGTACACGCGCATCATGAACTTCGACCCGCTCACGGGCGAAATGGAAGACACACGCAATATGACAGACGAACAACGTGCTGAATACAAGTTCATTCAGAACCAGCGCGTCGGCACGTTTGGAAGTGCGCACAATCTGCACGTTCATTTTCTGCTGGCCGACGGCAGCATTCGTGGAATTCGCAAGACAATGTCGCAGGAAGTGTTGCTGAAACTGGCGTCTCGCAAAGACGGACAACTGGTTTCTGCGACGGAATTCTGAACAGTCATCGCAGGCGAGCGGGCTGTTGATTTAGTGATTCTTGTAGGGTGTGTGCAGCGCTAGCGAAACACACCGGTTTCTCACGCCTTGCCAAAATGGTGCGTTGCGCTCCGCTTCACGCACCCTACTCAGCAAACGTTGAGAGTGTTGTTTTTCTGAGAAGAATTCAGATGAGGAGGCTGACGAGTTTTTGTGTGCCCTTGCCTCGGGCAGTTGGGAATGAAAGGATTTCCGCCACGATGGGGCTCGTCCCCATCGAGCGATGATCATCACCAGAAAAAGTAGTCAGGAAAGCGTCTTCGCCACTGCGGAGCTTGCCTCCGTAGGGCGCTGATCAATGGAATCACGGCTCCATGCGGTCAAGTTGGCTATAGTCTTTGAAGTTGGTATATCAAAAAAAGAGGGGATGCCTCGAAGCTGGTGTTTTTCCCGAAGGCACCAGAAAAAGGAAGGTC
>JAYSPO010000630.1:0-13880 GCA_043722015.1 Candidatus Kuenenia sp.
TGCGTCCGATTCGCAGGCTCCTTGATTTGCATCGCGGATTATCAGGAAATCAACTTTCATACCCACTCGAATACACCCACTAAATTCCGAGAAGAACCAGATTCTGGCCCGGCATTCCCATGCCGGGCCTTTTTTCGACCCGCTGCCTGGAGTCTGTTGTGCCACTCCAGAATCGTGAGCGGCAAGGCGCTCACAAGAACAGCGGTATAGCCACATGACGCACGAAGTCACCACCATTCATGATGACGACATCGACGACGAGCCAGTCAAGGGTGAACGATTCGCCTGGGCGCGTCGAAATATCATGCTCACGATCGCCTACGACGGGACGAACTACCGAGGTTGGCAGGTACAGCCCAATGGATTGTCTGTTCAGGAATGTGTTGAAAACGCGGTGGAACAGCTCACCGGCAACCGTCAGCGCGTGTACTGCGCCGGCCGTACCGATGCAGGCGTCCATGCGCTGGGACAAGTCGCCAACTTTCCGACCAACAGCAGCATTCCGATCGCAAACATTCGACGTGGACTGCAATCGTATCTGCCGCATGACATCGTGGTCGTCTCGGCGAAGGAAGTTTCAAAATCGTTTCATGCGACCTATTCGGCCATTCACAAGCGGTACCGGTATGTGATTCATGATGGCGATGTGTGTCCTCCGTTTTTGAAACATTACGTCCACCGATCACAAAGTCAGCTCGACGCGAATCGCATGGCCGAGGCGGCAAATTTTCTGCTGGGGACCCATGACTTCCGCTGCTTTGAAAAGCACTTCCCGAACAAGTCCACCAGCGTGCGCACGATCATGGATGTGAGCGTAAAAAGATTATCGTGCTGGTTGCCGTGGACATCGCCACACGAGTGGGTTCCAATTCAGGATGGGCGGCACGATCAACCCGAAATGCCGCTGATTGTCTTCGAGGTCATGGCAGATGGATTCCTTTATAATATGGTGCGTGCCATTGTGGGGACTTTGATGGAAATAGGACTTGGCAAGCAGTCTCCGGAATCGCTGCGTGAAGTGATTCGCAGTCTGGATCGTGCAAAGGCAGGAATGACGGCGATGCCAAATGGACTGTATCTGGTTTCCGTGGAGTATCCGGAGGCACTCCGTGGGAATCTATGACCGAGACTATTTCCGTGGGACTTCCGGAGGCTGGGGCTCTGGACCCGGTAGTTGGCCGCCGGTGTGCAAGGCCATTGTCCTGATTACACGATTCGTATCTGGTTCTTCTTTCCGCTGGAGATGCGATGGCTGGTCTTGCTCTATGTCGCGTTTGATCTGCATCCACTGCTGTTGATGCTGGCGGGGGATGAGGTCAATACTGGTGTCGCCCATGCTGCGCATCTGGGCGGTTTGGCATTTGGATTTGTCTACTGGAATCAACGCCTGCGACTGGCTCCGCTGGTGGATTCCATTCAAAAGTTTGACTGGCGTAAGAAGTTGCGGAGCAAGCCGCACCTGAAACTGCATTCACCCGCAGGCGATTCTGATACAACACAAAAAACAGCCGCTCCGTCGCCAGTGTCATCCGAGCAGGACCGAGTGGACGAACTTCTGGTGAAAATCAGTCGCGAAGGCCGCGAAAACCTGTCAGCAGAGGAGCTCGAAGTCCTCAATCAGGCCAGTGAACGCCTGCGGCGAAAGAAAAACTGAAAACATTCTGCGAACCACTTGCGACGATGAGTGTCCTGTCCGACAGAGAGCTATCGCACGTTCTGATCCCGGTCTCTTGTTGCACGTCGTATCAGATGAGCTCAGACCCGAGCCAACTGCGAGCTTCTCGACAGGTTCGGCGTCTCACATCATACCATTCGTCTTTCAGAATGCTCGGGCAGTATTTCCACGACCCCATCCGGCTTGTCCGGATCGGTGTGCAAAGATGGTGGGCTAACGAAAAATCATGACACGGACCACAACCCCATCAGCCTCGGGGACCGTCGCTTTAATCGTTTAACGGCAAGCCGCAGGCGTCAGTGCCAGGTTTCGCGTACGCCTGCGCCTACGCCTGCGGCTCGCCGTTAAACGAAAATGCCGACATTGAAGAATAAAACGACAGTCCCCGAGGCGGATGGGGTCTCGAAGATGTGGGTAACGTCAAGTCGCAATGCCGGCGGGGCCGTGCTGGCAGGCGGTCGATCTGACGATTATGCCGGACGGCACCCGCTGGGATGCTGGACTTGGCTCCTGCTGTGGCCAATACTCTCTTTCCAACAGCATTGCGCGCAACTTCGCAAAATCGGGATCTGCGGTTCACAAATCTGTGATCGCATCTACTGACTCAATCGTTGCTCCGCCATCTCCCGATTTTGCATCAGCACCTGCCGTGGCAGGGCACAAGGAAAAATATGAGCGACGCTCAACAAACGTCATTTGAAGACCAGGTTCTGGCCGCGGTGAACGCTGCTGATTATCGACCGGTGACTCAGGCAATTCTTGCCAGATCATTGGACGTCAAAAAGAAGGCACTCCGCGATTTTCGCGATTCGCTGGCCAATCTGATTGAAGCGGGAAAGCTGCGACAGGACAAACAAGGTCGACTGCGCCCGCAAGGCTCTTCCGGATTAGTATCCGGCGTGCTGCGAAAAATCAGCAGCGGTGCCGCATTCGTAATCCCGTCTGAACGATCGAAAGATCTGAAGGATCCGAAGGAAGCTGACATTTATGTTTCCGCACGCGATGTTCGCGACGCACAAACGGGAGATGACGTCCTCGTTCGGCTGACGGAGAAACGTCGTTCCACTGGCCAGCGCTGCGGTGTGATTGAGAAAGTTGTTGATCGTGCGACCAGCGTGTTTGTCGGAACCTATTTTGAATCCGGTGGACAGGGCTTTGTGCGTGTTGACGGAACTGTCTTCGGGGCCGCAATTCACGTGGGAGACCCCGGCGCGAAGGGCGCGAAGCCGGACGACAAAGTTGTGATTGAGATGTTGCGGTTTCCGTCTCCGAATCGGGTCGGTGAAGCAGTGCTCACGGAAGTTCTGGGCCAGCGTGGTGATCCGGGCATTGACACAATGACGGTCGTCCACAGCATGGGGCTGCCGTACGAGTTTCCGGAAGCCGTGCATGACGACGCTCGTCGACAGGCGGATGCATTTGACGAAACCAATCTGAAAGGGCGAACAGATCTGACAGGCACAACGGTCATCACGATCGATCCTGTCGATGCCCGTGATTTTGATGACGCAATTTCGCTGTCACGATCGACGGACGGTCACTGGCATCTGGAGGTTCATATCGCGGATGTTGCTCACTTCGTGCCGCCGGGAAGCAAACTGGACGAGGAAGCCGAGAAACGCGGAACCAGCGTTTATCTGCCTGGGCATGTAATTCCTATGCTGCCGGAACTGATCAGCAACGGCTTAGCCAGTCTGCAGCAGGGGCAGGTGCGATTCACAAAGACGGCGTTCATCGAATTTGACGAAACGGGCACAGTCGTTGGCACCGATGTTGCAAATTCTGCGATCAAAGTGACTCGGCGCTTCGCGTACGAAGACGTGATGCCGATTCTGAGCAATCCGAAGAAAGAATTTGCCAACGTCACACCGGAAGTCCGCAAACTGTTGCAGGATATGTTTGAGCTGGCCATGCTGCTCCGTCGTCGCAGATTTGCTCACGGTGCATTACAGATGGGGATCCCGGAAGTGGCCATTGATTTTGACAAAGACGGTGCCGTCTCAGGTGCTCATCAGCGACATCACGACGAGAGCCATGAGATCATTGAAGAGTTCATGCTGGCAGCGAATGTGGCTGTGGCCGGACTGCTGGACAGTCGCGGGTTGCCCTTCCTGCGACGTACTCACGGAGATCCGGATGAAGTCAAAATGCGAAACTTTCAGCAGTTTTGTCAGGGCCTGGGGCTGACCCTGAAAAAGTCACAGGATCGAAAGGAGATTCAGGAGCTTATTTCTAAGGTCGAAGGGAAACCAGAACAACGAGCGGTGAATTTCGCATTGCTCCGCAGCATGCAGCAGGCCGTGTATTCACCCGATGACACCGGGCATTATGCATTGGCCGAAGCAGACTACTGCCATTTCACCAGCCCGATTCGACGCTATCCCGATCTGACCGTGCATCGACTGATCGGCCAGATCGCCGCCAAACGCTCGCCTGCGCCGCAACCGATTCCGGAGCTGATCCAACTTGGCAAGCATTGTTCCATCACGGAACGGCGTGCTGAAAAAGCGGAACGCGAATTGATCCGCATTAAGTTGCTGCGGTACATGTCTGATCGTATCGGTGAAGAGATGGATTCAGTGATCACAGGCGTCGAAAGTTTCGGGATGTTCTGTCAGGGTGTGGCGATTCCGGCAGAAGGCATGATTCATCTGAGTTCTCTCAGCGATGACTTCTATGTCTTCGATCAGGCAACTCGCCGACTGACAGGAAGTCGTACGCATCGTGAGTTTCGACTGGGCGATCCGATTCGAGTGGTAGTTGCGGCGGTTGATATTGATCGTCGGCAACTGGATCTGCGGGTGGCGGATTCTGCACCGGGCAGCAGCAAGAAGAAGGCCAGACCGGCCCCGAGCAGTGAACATCTCCACGCTGTGCATCCGGCAGGCCGGAAACCGCGAGGTGCCGAACAGCCAGCCAATCATCGCGGCGGAAAGAAACCAAAGAGTGCCGCGAAGAAACCAAAACGTGGACGAAAACGGTGAGCATTCATGTACGATGGACATTCTTGTCCGTCGATTTGGATAGAAAATCCAAATGAAGTCAGAGTCGCTGTAACACAAGAGACGTGCGCAGTGAGCAGTGAGCAGGATTTTGGTAAAGACTCGGACATGAATGTCCAGGGTACCAAATCGCACTCGACTCAGAGAGTCAAGCTACAGGAATCGAACTTATCTCTTCAGCGCCTGCTTCATCGCGTCGCCCATGCCGCCGGGGCTGGCAGACACGATGACTCCGGCGTCTCGTAAGGCTTCCATCTTCTCGGCTGCACCGCCACCGCCGCCGGAAATAATCGCGCCAGCGTGGCCCATTCGTTTTCCAGGAGGAGCCGTCTGACCGGCAATGAATCCGGCGACGGGTTTCTTCACCTGCGACTTAATGTATTCTGCGGCCAGCTGTTCTGCATTGCCACCAATTTCACCGATCATCAAAATTCCTTCAGTGCCCGGATCGTTCTGAAACATCTCCAGCAGATCGATGTAATCTGTGCCGTTGATGGGATCTCCGCCGATGCCGATCGCTGTGCTTTGTCCCAGACCAACTCGTCCCAGTTGCCATGCGGCTTCGTATGTCAGCGTGCCACTCTTGCTGATGATGCCAATCGTGCCCGGCGTATGGATGTAGCCCGGCATGATTCCGATCTTTGCAATGCCCGGCGTGATCACGCCAGGACAGTTTGGCCCAATGAGGCGTGACCTGGAATTTTCCAGTCCACGTCGGACACGCAGCATATCCATCACAGGAATGCCTTCGGTGATCGCCACGATCAGATCCAGACCTGCGTCTGCCGCCTCCAGAATCGCATCTGCACAGAACGGCGGCGGTACGAAGACCATCGACGTGTTCGCGCCGGTCTTTTCGCGGGCTTCAATCACGGAGTTGAAAACCGCGAAGCCGTCAACCGTTGTGCCGCCCTTGCCCGGCGTGACACCACCGACAAAGACATCGACACCGGGCTGGCACTCGGCAGCGTACATTCGGCATTGCTGGCTGTGAAAAAGACCGGATGTTCCGGTGATGCCCTGAGTAATCACGCGCGTTGATCTGGAAACAAGAATACTCATCAGTTTGGATTCACAAATTTGAGATCTGGAATTTGAAATTCACTATCAACGCCTACACACCCAGGGACTTTACAACCTTCTGAGCCGCATCGGTCAGGTCAGTGGCGCTGATAATGGGACGACCGCTGGCCTTCAGCATCTCGCGAGCCTTATCAACATTTGTGCCTTCCAGTCGCACGACCAGGGGTACGTTGAAACCGACCTTTTCATAAGCATTCAAAAGTGCCGAGACGATCACGTCACACTTCATGATTCCGCCAAAGATGTTGACGAGCACGGCCTTGACGTTCTTGTCTGCCAGGATGATCCGGAAGGCCTCCGTTACCTGATTTTCATTCGCTCCGCCCCCGACGTCCAGAAAATTTGCCGGCTCGCCGCCGTGTATTTTGATGAGATCCATCGTGCTCATTGCCAACCCGGCCCCGTTGACAAGACATCCGATATTTCCGTTCAGCTTGATGTAGCTCAGACCTGTATCAGCAGCTTTCACTTCCGATGGATCTTCTTCTGAAAGATCCCGCAGGGCCACCACGTCTTTGTGACGGAACAGAGCGTTGTCATCAAACGTGACTTTTCCGTCGAGAGCCATCATCTGACTGTCTTCGGTGATGATGAGCGGATTGATCTCCACCATGCTGCAGTCATAATTGACAAAGAAGCGACAGATTTGCGGGAGGAACTTTTCGGCACTGCGAACAGCTGTAGCGTCCAGTCCCAGGGCGTACGCCATCTTGCGTGCCTGGTACGGATACAGCCCGGCGATCGCATCGAATGGCTCGGACAGAATCTTTTCCGGCGTGTGCTTCGCAACTTCTTCGATTTCCATGCCGCCTTCAGACGACATGATAAGTACTGGCCCGCCGACTTCACGATCGACTACGATGCCAAGGTACAGTTCGCGAGCGATCTTCAGACCTTGTTCGACGAACAACGTGTTGACCAGTTTTCCATCGTCACCCGTTTGAATGGTGACCAGCGTATTCCCCAGCATTCGCTTCGCATTGTCAGCAGCTTCGGCCGCAGACCTCACGAGCACAACTCCCCGCTGTTCCGGCGATTCTTTGAACGTTCCTTTGCCGCGCCCGCCGGCATGGATTTGCGACTTGACGACGGCAATCGGTCCGCCGAGAGCCTCAAAAGCCTGCGCAGCTTCATCTGCTGTCTTCGCCACAATCCCCTGCGGCACCGCCACGCCTGCCGCGCGAAACAGCTGTTTGGCCTGATATTCATGAATCTTCATGGAACGCGATCAAATCGGAGAGTCAAGGAATCGAATTCATTCAACACACGGGGAACTATAACCACCAATGATTCAAGGTTCGAGCAACGCCGACACTGGCCTTCTGGATTTTCCGCGAAATTGTCGGCTACCTGGGCCAATCCTGTTTCAATTCATGGATGCAACGCATGTTGCGTTATTCGCCTGCGGCGACTGGTGATCACCAATCTCTGACGATTGTTGACAATTTGCCACGGCATTTCGCGGTGATGCATTTACGCAACAACCGGTTGCAGATCTGCAACATTCACTGGTGTCTCGCGCAAACACAGTGCGTCGATTGTTGCCTCCGGGAATCAATGTGTTGTCACCCGAAGATGCAATTCCGTTCGACCTGCGAGAGTTCGATCCACCGGCATTTTTTCCCTCGACTTTCCGCAACGGCCCCGGTGATCAGGAGCCAGGCTACGGCAACTTTCAGCTCTTACGCCGTGTTGACTGAAGGATGGCAGGCTTGGCAATGTGGATTGCTAAACGACCCCGTCCGAAAACTTAACTACCTCATCGAGCCAGCAGCAGATGCAACCACGAATTCCGACAAACAGAGCTCACGCTGGCAACACTGTACCGCGCCTTGTGCTACACGCAATATGCATGGTGATCACACTGCTGGCAGCAGTAGACTTCGCCGCTGCCGGCAACGAGCCGCGGATGATTGAAGTTTCTGACGACACTCAGACGTACACGGGCATGATTGTCGCCAAATCGGCCCACGAGTGTTTCATTATTGATCGATTTGGTCGACAGGCGAGTCTGCCGATCGCGAATCTGAAATCGTTCAGTGTGGTGGCAAAAAGTTTTCGCCCTGCGTCACAAGGTGAATTTCGCCGTCAACTGGAAGCCGAGCTCGGACCGGAGTACGAGATCGCTGCGTCGAAGCACTACGTCGTCGCAGGGACACGCGGTCATGGCCGCAGCTATGCCGCGCTCTTCGAAGAGATCTTCAGCCAAGTCGATTCGTTCTATTCACTGCGTGGTTTTAGAACAACAGAGCCCGACGCTCCGCTGGTCGCACTGGTACTTAAAGATCAGGCCGCATTCAAGAAGTACTGCGAAGGCGACCGGATGGCATGGACCGAAGGCCTGCGAGGCTACTATTCCTTGAAATCAAATCGCGTTGTCATGTACGACCTGCCGGAGTTGTTTGAAGCGGTTCGACTGACGCCTGAGGCCGACTCGCAGCATCGTGAGAAAACAGTGATCGCCGATGCGAGTTCGTCAGATGCGACAGGATCGTTAAATGCCGTTGAAGATTCGCGGGGAAGCAGTCTGGCGCGGTTTCAGCGAGCCGGTGCTGCGACAGCCGTCGGTGGTGAAACGGCGGGTACGATCATTCATGAAACAACACATCAGGTTGGCTTCAACATTGGTATTCATTCGCGCATCGGCGGAACACCTTTGTGGGTCCTGGAAGGCATGGCAACCGTGTTGGAATCGCCCGGCATGAGAACTGGCAACACTGCGGGCGGACAGTCTGAGAAGGTGAATACAGAAAGACTGGAATGGTTCAGCAGGAACTATTCCGAGCGTCGTCAGCCCGGCGACCTTGCAAAACTCATCGCCTCCGACGACATGTTCGGCAAACAGACCCTTGATGCCTACAGCGCGGCGTGGGGAATTACGTGGTTTCTGACAGAGAATCCCGCCCGCGCTCGATTGTTTGCAAAGTATCTGAAAACCATCAGCGAACACGATCCGCTTCAGGAGTACACGGCAGAAAAACGACTCAAGGATTTCCAGACGATCTTCGGCGACATCGCACGTCTGGAAGTGGACTACGTGCGTGCGATGGATCGTTTGTAATCTACGCCGCTACTTCCGTCTTCAGTGCGAGGGATTCCAGTTCACCCATGATTAATGCACCTCGCACGACGGCGGTCTCCGGGTCGGGGGCAATGCGAACAGAGAGAATTTTTTCCGCGATATCGTGCTGAATGAATTGTTCGGTCAGCGAGTTTGCAAACCCATCCACAATCACGGCACCGCCAGCCAGCATCACGGACAGTCGTTGCTTGTTCAACGCAAGCCGAACCGGTGTCGAATCCAGCATTTGAGCCACTGTGCGCGACACGCGATCCAGTACCACGGTATAGAGCCGCGCCAGCATTCGTTCCCGATCGCCAAGCGAGTTCTTCAGACTCACTCGACTTTCGATTTTCCACTGACGAATAGTCTCGATGTCCAGGTACGCTGTTCCGGCTTCGTCGAACATCTGCACGCGGAAGTGCTTTGCGAGCTCCCTATCAATCCAGTTGCCTCCGATCGCGATCGTTTCCGACGCGATCGACATTCCCAACCGGGCGATGCAGATTGTCGTGGTCTCGGCACCCATGACGAGACTGACACCGGTAAACGACGCATCGCTGCACGTTGCCAACAAAGCCGCTTCAGCCGAATTTACCACGAACGGTTGATATCCCTGCATCTGTACCAGACGATGCAAAAACGCTTCGTTCGTCTTTGCCTGATCCGAACCGTCACGCAGGCCGGGCACAGTCATGACGCAAAGGTTGAGTGGACCATGGCTGGCCGGAAGCATTTTCTCCGTGAGGAGACTGAGAATTTGCCGCGCAGGTGCATCGTCGGAGGGAACGTCACCGTCGGCCAGCAAGGCAGTGCGGGGAACCCGGCTGAGCCATTGTGCACTGGCTGCCTTGTTGCCGAATACGACCAGAGCCTGATCACATTGTGCGTAGGGCACCGCTTGGGCCTCGAGCGTCAGCTGATGTTGTTCCGTGTTCGCGAGCAGCGTGTACTCCGAGCTCTCTGAAAACATTGTCAGGCGTTCGGGCGTTTGCGGGTTGCGAAACACTGAACGAATCCGGCAGCTGCCAAAATCGATCGCGCAAATCATGATTCTGTCCGTTCCTGCAAGAAATGAAGGGCTCGATCAAGGCTGCCTGATGCCTCGACATCTGACTGTGTGTGTGTGGCTGCCGCGTGTGCGGCAGCAGCATTTGCCGCTGCCACAGGTTGTTCGCGCCGTTTATCCGATGACAGATTCATATGCGGAGCAGGTATTGCCCCATGAGCAGCATCAATCCGCAGGCGTCTTGGTCCTGCCGGTTTTCCGAAAAGAGCCACCCGAAGCGGTAGTTGCGTTTCACAAAGATCAATCGGTAGTCGATTTTGCAGCAGATCTTCAAGATCCGAAAAGCTCTGTTCATCAGCTGAGAGGGATTTCATTGATTTCATTTCAGACACCGCTGGTGAATGTTCGTCGGGAGAAAGTGCGAGTTCAGAAATCACAATCGGCTGATCAGCGACGGTCGAAACAATCCGCGTCTCCGCCTCCGTCTCAGACTCACCGACGATTGCGTTTTCTGACGCCTCAATCGCGACATCATTGTGGTTTGTGCCGGATGACGCCGCCGCCGAATCGCCTGCCGATGTTTTGACTTGCGACGGAAGTTCATCGGAGACAACTTTCCCATTCCAGTCGCCACTGAACCATTCATGACCTGCGACCAGAGCCTTCGTAGCGGGCACTGCAGAAGTCGTTCGAATTGCCGATTCGATCTTTGTCAGCGATTCAGCGGTTTGCGATACGGCCATGGCGAAGCTCTGCGGACGGGGCGACTCGGTCAACTTCTGATGTGAAGCTGCCGTCGTCACAACACGTTCCGCATTGGATGTCGTCGTCCTGGATGCAGTGTTGCTGAATTCCATATTGTCGTCTGGTTCGGGTTTCAAGGTTCCTGCCAGAATCAGTGTTCCTGCCAGCAGCAGTCCGCCCATGAAGACCAGATTCCATAGGTTAAACGCAGTCGCTGTTGGACTTGTGACAGCGGCCAATTGTATTTCGGACGGTGCATTCGGAGCCACGGTCATGGATTCGGAAGCGAAACTCATTGTGTGATCCACGATGCCAGCGTCCGCAACATCCTCAGACCGACTGATGGATAGTGCGGGAACTGGAGCCGGAGGTATCTCTCCGTCACCATCAGGCTCAACAGCGTCCGCTGCAGCTGATCCTTCATCCTGTATCGGGAGCACCAATGAAGGTTTCTGTGATGTTGGCAATTGAAATGGCTGAAACATCGGCTGACTGCTGGTCAAAGATCGATCGATCGATGGCACAGTATTTGGAATAAACGGATCCCGCTCCACCTTTGCACCGCTGTTCTTCCATTCCGAAACCACAGGCAACATGCTGCCGAAGCCCTTCAGCACGTTGCGATTGCTGCGTGAAATTGAAATCACATCGCCGTGTACAATCGGATGATACAGTTCTGCTCTCGCGATTGGTGTTTGTCCTGAAAACCGGCATATGACTTTGAGTTGCCCGTCTCCAGGCGGCGCGGTATTCGTTGCCTGCAACACATCGCCAATCACAATCCCGTCCTGTTCCAGACCAACGATAAAGATACCGGCGTCCGATCGTAATACGGCATTTTTCCTGACTGCAGCGGTCAATGGCGACATCGATTGCACAACCAGCACGTCACCACTTTCGACAGGTTCACCGCTATCGGCGGACGTTGCGGTGAAGGACTGCGTCCATTGCGGGCGATCCTGAGTCGACCGGATTACCGTCACATTGACCGACTCGCACACCAGACCGGCATTTATCACAGCCTGCCGGACGGTCAGAGTCGTACCAGTCGGCACGGGATAAGTGCCGCAGTGCTCGATATCACCGACCACGGCGACGGTGCCTGCATGCGGGGCGTGCGGCGCGGTCTGCTGACCCACCGCAGGCACAGCGACCAGCGTCATAAACGCCAGTAGATATACGGATTTGAGCCGTTCCATGGCTTGAACCCCGTCGTCTTTTTAGAGTGTGTTCCGGCAAAACCTGAGACTCTGCAGTCCCAGCGGCTTGATCTGCGCAATTCTTCCGTGAACGCTGATCCTGCGGCTTCTTGTGAATCGACATTCGACGGGCAAAGAATCATTTTTTCCACACTCCGCATACATCCTGCCCAGATCCCCCAAAAATCCAGGCCCTATTCCTGACCGAAACACTCCCGTTTACCAAATGTATGGATACCGATTACATTGCGAGTAACCGATTTCATTGTTTTCTCGGGGTGTCACGGATGACTCAGCCTTACGATGTTTTGAATTTGACTGAACATGTCACAGTTTTCTGCGCGACGTTTTCCGACGTCATCAGTCCATTTGTGATAGCACAGGCGGATCTGACGCAGGCAGCCGATCTGTCGGCGGAACCAGTCGAGTTTCTACCAGGGCTTTGGCTGAAACTGCGACCCTATCTGGATATTCACCTGCTTCAGGGGCTGGCTCTGAAGCACGGCGGAAAAGTGTGTTCCGCGATCGTGGTCTTTTTCGTCGGCCGCATGGTCTCACGCATCGCATCGGCGATGCTGGTTCGCGCTTCAAGGAAGGCACGAATTGATCAGACGCTGATGGGATTTATCGGCAACGTCGCGTACATTTTAATGCTCTGCGTGGTTTGTATCGCGGCGTTGAGTTGCCTTGGTGTGGATACGACTTCATTAACGGCCGTGCTGGCGGCAGCGGGGTTTGCAGTCGCCATGGCACTGCAGGGAACACTTGGCAATTTCGCGTCGGGAGCGTTGCTTGTATTTTTTAAGCCATTTCGAGTGGGGGATATGATTGATGCCGGGGGCGTGGCAGGCAACGTGGTTGAAATCCAGATCTTCAATACCATTCTTCGGACTCCCGACAATGTGCGGATTATTGTCCCGAATTCAACATTGACAGGAACTTCGATTCGCAACCTCTCTGCCGAACCGCATCGGCGAATCGACCTTGTGATTGGCACCAGTTACCATGACGATCTGCGTGCTGTGCGCCAGTTCCTTGAGGAAGTCGTTCAGTCCGACGCACGAATTCTGACCGATCCAGCCCCTGTGGTTGCGGTGTCGGAACTTGGAGACAGCAGCGTGAATTTCGTCGTGCGTCCGTGGGTCTTGAGCAGCAACTTCCATGCGGTGAAATTCCATCTGATCGAACAGATTAAGCTGGGATTTGACGAACGGGGACTCACGATCCCTTTTCCTTCCCGAGATGTCTTCGTGCATCATTCCATGGGAAAAGACACACTTCCGTTTGTCAGCGATTCTTCCTCCATCGCAGCTTGACTGACTTCAGGTTCACCAGACTCCGCGTTCCACACCCCACAAAGTGCTGATCCTTCGCGAGCGGGCACTTCGATTGGTGTCCGATTCGGGACGAATAGCGGTAATGCGTTATCTCTCGCTTTTGTCTGCTGCAAACGTTCCGCGATTTTCTCTCGACATTCATCTTGAGTCAAAACGCACAATTCTGCGATGCTACGGCTTCTCCTCACGTTTCCTGTCTCAAACCTACCTGCTGATTCCGGTCAATTCTGCCGAATCGCCTTCCGGTGCTGGACTGTAACCATTCAGTCTTTTCCCAATCTCATAGGCCCGAACATGCCAAGTTCGCACGCTCAGATTCAACGAATCCGACGCCCCGCACATGTGTGGCTGAGTTCGTGCGCTCTGTCGATTGTGACGATCACCACTGTTTTGCTCTCGCAGCCTCAAATGATTCTGGCTCTACAGGAAAGTGAAGCGACGGTCGCCGATATTCGCATCGAAGGCAATCAGACAATTCCTGAATCCGTCATTCTGCAGAAAATTCAGGCTCAGCCGCAGCGACCCATTTCCGAACGACTGATTCGCGAAGACATTCGATCACTGATGTCGACACGCTGGTTTTTCAACGTCAAGGAACGCCTCGACGATACGCCGGACGGGCTGATCCTGGTGTACACAGTTCACGAAAAGCCAATCGTGCAAAGCGTAGAATTCCGCGGCAACAAAAAGGTCAAAGTCAAGCATCTTAAGGCATGGACGGGCTTGAAGAAGGGCAGTCCATTCGATGCCCGCGCGAACAACGAAGCTGT
>JAYSPO010000631.1:0-4217 GCA_043722015.1 Candidatus Kuenenia sp.
GCACCGTCGGCAGCCTTGTGTTCATGGACCGCACGGTCGCCGCTGGCGGAGAGAATCAGATCGCCCGGAAGAATCTGAATCCGAAAAATGTCGCCGCCAAAACCACCGATCGCCCGGATTTCTTTCGCATCAGCCGAATTCCAGACACGCAGACGGCGGTCACTGCCACCGCTGACAACCGTCGTGCTGTCGGCAAGGAAGGCTGCGGAGTAAACAGGCTCGCCGTGTCCACTGAATGTGATGACCGGGTTGCCGGTCGCGGATTCAAACACCTTGCAGGTCTTGTCGCGGCTGCTGCTGACCAGGCGCTGTCCGTTCGCAGACCAGTTGACGTCCATGACCCAGTCAGCGTGATCTTCAATCCGCACGACTTCGGAACCATCAGCGACCTTGACAACGATAATTGACCGATCGGCACCGGCACACGCCAGCAACTGGCCATCCGGGCTGAAGCTCAACGCAAACACCGCATCACGGGCTCGCACAAGTGTCCGAATGAGTTGACCGTCGGCAGCTGAAAACAGTTTCATTTCCCCGAGTTGGCCGGGTGTGCCAGCGGCGACGGCAAGTGTACTTCCATCAGCACTGAACTCAAGGTCATAAATGCGTTCGGCGACGTTGGAAATCCGACGGATGAGTGTGCTGTCGGCAGTGTTCCAGACGAGTACTTCATGATATCCGGAAGAGGCCAGTTGATTGCCATCGGGGCTGAACGCGATCGCCGTCACGGGGATGGCGACGCGGTATTCGGCTGGTGGCAACGGCTGAGTTTTCTCGGGCATGACATCGAACAGATCGGCCGTCATCCCAACGCCTGCATCCAATGGTGCTCCGACATCAATCCAGTGCTTTACAAGGGCGATTTGCGCTGCAGACAATGGATCTGTGTCTTTCGGCATTGAGCCATCTTCAATCATGGTGATCAAAAGTGATTCAGCACTGCGATGAGCGCTCACGGTCGCACCTGATTCGCCGCCCTTCAAGAGTGACGCAAATGAATCCAGGTTCAGTCGCCCGCCCGGACTACGCGTGTTATGACAGGCCACGCAGCGTTCAGCCAGGATCGGTGCAATGTCGCGTGAGAACGAAACAAACCGACCGAGCGGTTCCAACGCCGCTTCTGCCTGACGACTGGCGACAAGAGATTCACTGGCGATGATCTGGGATTCGGCCTGGATTTTCTGCAATGACGGTTCGAGACCCGTCAACTGAGCATTCAGCATCTTCTGCCATCGTTCGCCGTCCGCTGTGACAGTCTTCAACGCGATGCTCCCGGTATCCGCCGCCACCAGCGCATCACTTGCTGTCTTCCACGCAGCCCGCATTGGTTCAGCGGCTGCGATGGCTGCCTGATGTGCGGCAGTTTTGACTTCCAGTTCGGCCTTTGCAACAACAATCTTGGCAACAACATCGTCACGTCGAACTGTCACTTGAGTCAACAGAGCGTCCGTGTTGGCTTTTAACGGAACAAAACTGGCAATTGCTTTTTCCAAACCCTGGATCGCAATTGACGCATCTGTTCCTGTCAGGCTTGAGGCTTCCCGCAGTGTCTTGAGTGAATTTTCCAACGATACGACCGATTTGGCAAGTGATTCGATCGCCGTCGCGGCTGTCTTCAGTTGTTCTTCCTGCGCGGTGAGAACGGTGTTCATCGCATCGACATTGGTCTGTGCAGCCGCCATGGCAACCTGAGCTGCAGTGACAGTTCCGTCCGCAGCATCCAACGCCGCACTGGCTTCGTTCGACTTCTTTTCAAGTTCCGGACGCTGCGCTGTGACTGCGGCTATTTTTTGCTCCGCATCGGACGCCTTGCTCCGCCATTCGACAGAAGATTTTCGAAGTGTGGCGAGCTGATTCTGCAACTGGGTCTGAGCTGCGGTCAGGTTGCTAAGACGAAGCGACACCTTATTGGCAGTCAGGACAAGCTGATCGGCTGCTTCGTGCTGCGGAAGTGCTGCGGTCAGATCAGCGAGTTGCTTGCCAAGTTCGTCTGCCGTTTGTTGAAGAGCCTGGACTTGTGTTGTTTCACTGGTTGCTCGCTGCTGAGCCTCATCCAATTGTTTTTGGAGTTCCAGCACGCGCTCAGTCGCGACTATCGCCGCGCCCTTGCGCAGCGTAAGGTCTTTTTCAGCTGCCTGCTTCTGCAAGGCAGCCTGTTCGATCTGCAGACGCGCCCGCGCTGCGCCAAGCAAACGCTGCACGTCAGACGATGCATCATCGGCAATCGCTGGCGTTAGGCACAGGGAGAAGACCAGAATGGTGGTCAGCACACGGCAGGGCAGGTCAAATCGAGGCATGATGAATCCCCTTTGAGGAAGGCGGGAATCGTCATGTTGCAAAACCGCAACATGACAATCAACACTAGGATTCAACTTATTCAACGCGATGTCAAGCTCACCGGAATCAGCAAACTTCAGCATCTGAAAAATCGCACGATTGATACCATCGATTCAACCCATACAAGCATCAGCCCTTACGGTGCCGAATCTTGGCTCGCATACGTCGCTTCTTGCGACCAATTTTTCGCCGACCCTTACCCGTCTTCTTCGTTCCCATGAGCCAGTAATCTCCGAAATTCAAACAGAGTGCCAAGTTGGAAGGGGCGAAGAATAGCAACCTGAGCGGTCAGGTTCAAACGAGGATCGATTCCGTTCTCGAACCAAAGCATTTAAAACCGTTCGAGACGGCGAAACAAAAGGTATTCAGGCCAACAAAAAAACCCGGTTGACCAAAACGGCACAACCGGGCTTCAAGAGGGGAGAGTGGGAGTCGAACCCACGCGTGACGGATTTGCAATCCGTTGCCTTAGCCACTTGGCTATCCCCCCAATATATGGAGTTTTCTCAATTCTCAACTTTTTAACTGGGCAATTTGAGCAAACTTTGCCGCCAGCACGGCCTCAGTGATTTATACCGAATGTATCGGCAAGCGGTCTACTCTCCTGCACTGAAATCCTGCTCAAAATCCGTGGCAACGCCAGATCCTGGAATGACGAGGACCGAGGAGTGGCGGAAATTTCCGTTGTTTAGTGTGCCGTTTGCGAAAGAGAATCGGGCAAATTCAAAGACATCCGGGATTTCGGCGGGTTCGCAGGCTCATTGGTAGAACGTCGGAATTTCAATGCGTAGGATGGCAGGTCGGTACGGTCGCTGTCATGAATCAAAATCAAAAGGATCAAGTGTCGTGAAAGAAACTGAGGAAGTACTGATTTCCAAAGCACGTGACGCCGTCAGCCGGTGCAATTGGGTTGTGGGCGAGTGCGCCGCCGACTGGACGCAGCGATACGCGCGTGGCCGGACGGATGCGGAATTTGGCCAGATGGTGGGACTCAGCGGCGACCAGATTTTCCAGCGTCGTCGTGTGTGGGAAGCATTTGGAAATACACATGAGAAATTTACCGGACTCAAATGGTCATTCTTTTACGTCGCCCTGAACTGGGACGACGCCGAAGACTGTCTCAACTGGGCTCAGGATTCCGACGCGACCGTTGCGGAAATGCGAGCATGGCGACGCGCTCAACGAGGGGAAGATTTGTTCGCAGAATCCTCAGAAGGCTATTCGGAATGGGCCGCTCCACTGGGAATTGACACGTCCAGCGTGCCATTGTCCAGGGTTGTGGATCCATCGCAGTTCACGGCGAGTGGAATGGGCGACCGCGCCGGGATGGCCGCTGGCGAGCGTGCGGGAACTGCAACGATGGACATGGTCGCACGCGATGCCGGAGACAACTACGCTCCGTTTCGCGCGGACGCTGCTTCACCAGCTCCGAAAGTTCGCGATTCAGAACCTGGAGCGGAACGCCAGGAACTGACACCGGAACAATTCTGGAAACGTGCATCTGCGATGATGGACAAGCTGAACAAAGCGCTGACGCCGAAGTTGCTCAAAGCAATCGACAAGCAACCGGAATCAGTGCGAACACGCCTGCGCGATGCGTTGAATGAGATTGTCGAAAAGCTGGATGGGAATATCTAACGCTCTGTCAATCGTGTATTGATGTGTGCCACTGGCTCTGCCAGTGCTTCCTGCAAATGTGGCGGACTGGCAGACCCAGTGGCACACAACCCATCAATGAATTCTTGACAGAGCACTGGTCGCAGGCCATATGATCCAATTTCTCCAAAGTCTCGTTGTAAGCGGTGAATTGGAGATTCCCCTGGCTGAGTGCGCGTTCGACGAGCGACAGGCTCTGGATGCTGTGACGCAGCTCGAAGCGA
>JAYSPO010000632.1:0-2682 GCA_043722015.1 Candidatus Kuenenia sp.
GCACCGTCGCTCCGCCGACTGTGATTCCCCGGATCCAATATCGCCCACCAGTCAAGGGCAGCGAACGGCCACATTTCAGGTTTCGCCCTTCAGGAATCGCACGGAAAGGTTCACCGTGGCTGAAATGTAGCAGACGAAAAGCGAGGTGGCATGCTAGTCGGGGAGCAGCAGGTCCGAATCGCGGAGGAAACGAACATCGCTGTGGCTGCTTCCGGGGCTGAGCATCGTTTCATCATTGAGTCCATCGTCGCTGATGACGGGAATCATCTCTGTCGCACCATTCTGCGTAACACGAGCTGGTCCCTGATCCGGGCCCAGATGCACTCGGTAACTTATCCCGGAAAATGACAACTGATCCCCCGGCAGAAGCGCGCCGCGAATAACTCGCTGCCCATTGACGCGTGTACCATTGGTGCTGGCAAGGTCGCGAAGATAAAGCAGGCCATCCGTCTTGACCAGAACACAGTGTTGCTTTGAAATGCTGGTATGATCGATCACAAGATCGCAGAGTTTTGAACTGCGCCCGACAATCGTAACCGCGCTCTGCAGCGTAATCGGCGGTCCACCTTGTTGCGGAATCAACTGAGCCAACATCGGGGCGTACCCTGCGACGAATGAAAGAACAGACCGAAGCAGTCTGTCACCACGCCAGTTTGAGGTCCAGTGCCAACACTTTCAACCCTCTTTCAACCGGAATCGTCACTGCTGAGCCATTTTCAATGACTGAATCAGATACCAGCCAGATCATCGTAAAAGTCGCCTGATGAAGTTATGCCTCGCGCGGGCAAAATGGAGCCATGGGAAGCAGCCGAAGTCGCGAGATTTTGGGCTGAGTGGACGGGCAACATCCGAATTCTCACGAATCCGGCTACAAATGATTCCTAACTGCCCGTGGAAACCATGCACCGACTGCACAGAAGCTGCTTTGGGCCTTAAGTCAAAAAAAGTACCGATTCCGCCAGGCGGGAAGCCTTTCCCCAGGTTCGCAGGTTCATTAGACTCCGCAGTCACTGGCAGCTTACCGAATCTTCGTGGCGTGCCATGAATACGTCAAACGAATCCCGTCGAATATTGCTCGACGTTGGTTCGTAGGAGCGTATTCTACAGGAATCAGGATGCGATTGTCGGCTGTTTGGGATGTCGGAAGGGAGTCTGATTGATGGCGTTTGAGCCGCAACGATTTATTCATGCTGCCAATATCCGGCTGGATGTTCCCGTCAGCGTGCAAACTGCCGAATCCCTGACTGACGAGCTGCGTTTTGCCTTTGAAGACGCGACATTGCACGCTTTTGAAGAGGTGATTGAAGCATCGATCCGGCACGATGTGGATTTTCTGCTGTTGTCGGGAAACGTGTTTGTTGAAGCCGACCGCAGTCTTCGCGCGAGGCTGACACTATTAAAAGGTGTTCGGCGGCTCGCGGAACAAGATATTCAGGTCTTTGTACTGCCTGGTGATTCAGATCCTCCCGAAGCATGGCGTGCCATCCCCGAGATGCCGGAAAACGTCGTCGTTTGTTATAGCTCAAACCCGGAACCTGAAGAATTGTACGTTAAGGGTCGTCTCGCCACGACGCTTTCGTCGTCGATGTGGTTTGGTGAAGCGGATGCGTTCGGTATTCGTGTATTGGCCAGGGGCACTCAAGGAATTCAGCCGTTTCGCATCGGCGTTGTGAGCAAAGCAAAATATGAAGAAGCGCGACGGATGGCAGCTATGGCTGCCTCGGCTTCAGACGAAACGCTCACAGCGTCGCTGCTGAACATGGCGTCAGGTGAGCAGCTCAGCGGACCACTATCATCCGCCGATTCTGACGACGAGGAATCCACCCGGGTATGGCGTTCGATCGATGCGGATAATGGCGAACACCCTCGCAAAGCCGACACTGGTCGCCGAAGTGTCAAGCGCTCGCTGGAAACGCTGGAAGTCGGCTCGTCAGACGCACACCCGTCGCTTGATCCGGGCTTTATGCGATACGTCGATGAAATGCTGCACGATGGTCAATTGAATTTTCTGGCTCTGACTGGCGAACTGGCTCGCACAACGCTGTGGCGGGACGAGGGTGTAGTGCATTGTCCCGGCACCACGCAACCACGCAGTCAGATGGAAGCCTCTGGCGGCGCGTGTTCACTGGTTGAAGTATCGGAAACTGGCGAGATTCGGATTTCTTCCGTCGATTCCAGCTGTGTGGACTGGAAGCAGATTGAAGTCAACGTCCCGCCGCATACGAATTTATCGTCAATCCTACAGCAGATGAAGACACTCTTGCTGGGACAGAAGCCTGGCGCAGCCGACCGCATCTGGTCGGTGCAATGGATACTTCGCGGGGCATTGCCCGATCTCCAGGAGTTGGCTCGCAATGATCTGGATGTTGCAGCAGCCGTGGAACTCGATGAACTCAAACACAGCGGACGCACGATTCGACTGTTGCACGAAATCCGATCACTTCCCAATGCATGGCCTCTGAGTGATGCACCGACGTCGCTCGCCGATCAGTATCAACAGATCGCCGGGCGGTCCCGCGTCCTCACAGACGATGCACTGCAGTCGCTTATCGATACCAATAAAGAACTCACGACCGGATGGAAACAGCGATTGACGTCCTTACTGCCTTCGGTTGATCCGGAACAGATCATGGCAAAGCTGCGAACCGACGGGGCGACATGGTTTGTGCCGGATTTCGGTCG
>JAYSPO010000633.1:0-13933 GCA_043722015.1 Candidatus Kuenenia sp.
CGCCGGAGGCGAGTGGACGCCAGGGGAGGCAGGTTTTGAGGTTTCGTTGGGTAGCGTTTCAATTGTGTTCCCGTCGGGGCAAGCCCAACGGAAAACGAACAATGCATCAGTGTGCCGGAGGCATGCTGTTCTGGAAGGCGCGGTTCCGGAAGAGGAAGTCGATGATATTCCCTTCGTGAGGCTGCAGCCAGTTCAAGGCACATGTCGGAATCGGGCCGACGTTCAGACGATCGATGTGCCGGGCATCGACCAGTTCGTCGATCCATTTGTCGTTGCCAGTGATCGCAGTGCAGACCAGTGTCGATCCGATTTTGCTCAGCATCCTGTCCTGAGGACATTCCACGACGGATACGAATGGAAACATGTACTCCGTGTTGGCCATCCCGTTGTCGCAGTCACTGACATGCAGCACCGTCGGACGAAGGTAATCGCAACGTTCATGTTTCACAAGGCGATCGCCGCCGCGATACTCTGCGGTGATTTCCGTGACTGGCCCCTTGATGCCGTCTTCGATCTGATTGTTCATGGCTTCGGCCACACCAGCCGTCGTGAAGGCCGCGATCGCCGCGTTTGGATCCGTTGTCGGCAGTGGTGCAATCGGGCCGAGTTTTTTCGCAATCGCATCGGCGATGGCTGCGGTATGACGCGACGCCCAGATGCCTGAGCAGTTGATGCAGCTGCGTCCGCCGTTCATGAGCACGCTCTTTACCAGCACGTCGAGATAATCTTCCCAGCGATCGACGCAGTCATCGCCAATCAGAATCTTGCTGAACCCCGGACCGTGAGCCTGAACTTTCGGGTTGCCGTGGTACTTATCGACCGTCGCCTGACCACCGAAGATCATGGCTCGATTGCAGGTTTCCAGAACCTTGTTGCCAACATCATGTGGCCCCGGATACAGACAGAATGCCTCACGCGGAACACCTGCCGCTGCGAACGCCTCATACATCCGATACGGAGTCCACGGTTCGGACGACCCCGGCTTCAGCACCAGCCCAATCTGGAGCGGAATCGCGGGCAGCCACAGCGTATGCACACCGGGTGAATTCGACGGCAGCACAAGTCCCAGTGTCGGCGAATTCGCCTGGAAACTGACCATGACGTTTCGCGATTCCATCCCGTAACCGCGCGTCAGGATATCCAGCGACAACCCACGCGTCAGCGAATCCAGCATGTCGCCCATCTTCTTGAGCACAAATGCGTTCTTCGACATGTTCGCGCGGCACATGTTCAGCGGCAGACCCGTCGTCGCCGATTGGATGGAACAGAATTCTTCCGGTGTCTGAGTCCCGGTGCCCATCGGCAGATTTGCCGTCAGATACAGATCCGCCGCCTGCTCACACTTCCTGATCAGATCCGCACAGGAGAACTGCTTCAGGATCTCGCGGGCTTTATTCGCTTTTCGCGAATCCATCTGCACCAGCCCCGCATTGGCCTGATGCATTTTGGCCATCACTTCACCGGTTTCGAAGTGAACAACATCAGCCTTTTCGAGCGACTCGTAAGGCTTACCCCAGCGGATAACGGGAATTTCGAGCATGGGAGGAGGATTCAGCGGAAAAACGGAAGTTTTGGCGGGGAACGAATGACACCGCAGCATTGTAGAGGACAAACCGGCGACGTCCAGGAACGGAACGATGGTCTCTTTCATTTCCAAAGGCCCATTGTGCCACCCCGAAGCCTCGGTCTTTCTGGCGGACTGTCTCAGAGACGCTCTCTCATACCGGTGCCAATCGCCTTGCTGCTTGACTGCGGCTACCTGAAGTCGTACCGTCAGCTCACATGAGTCAGTAACGAAACGAATTCTTCTACCGTTCTTTGAAAAACTGTCCTGAGGAAGCACCGCCGTGTCATTTGAGTTTTCCATACCGACACCGACCGCCACATTGCAGGTCAGCTTGAAGTCTGGAGCCTCTGCCATTTTTGTAGGCGCAAACGGTGGCGGCAAAACTCGTCTTGCTGTGCGAATAGAAGAAACGTTGGGACTTAATTGTCAACGGATTTCGGCCCACAGATCCCTCACACTCAACCCCGAAGTCGCGAAGATCAGTGAGCAGGCGGCGATTTGGGGCCTCCGCACCGGATACGCAAATACAAAATCCACTGTGGACAACCGCATTGGGAGTCGGTGGGGCCAGCAACCCGCTACGAAATTGTTAGATGATTTCGATTTCTTGCTCCAAGCACTATTTGCCGAGCAATCGAACACGAGCTTGGAGACTCACAATAGTGCTCGAAGTGGCGATTTCAAAACTCCGACTATGACGAACTTCGAACGCTTGAGTGCCATTTGGAACCGACTGCTTCCGCACCGCAAACTACATGTCTCCGGTGATAATATTCACGTATCCGCTCCAAATGCAGACCTGAGATATAGCGCCTCTCACATGAGCGATGGGGAACGTGCGATCTTCTATATGGTGGCTCAAGCACTAACAGCAGAAAAAGACTCATTGATCATTGTTGATGAGCCGGAGTTACACGTACACCGATCAATTATGTCGAAGCTGTGGGACGAACTGGAGGGTGCACGTCAGGACTGCGGTTTTGTATTTATCACCCACGACCTGGAATTTGCCGCATCACGGCATGCTCAAAAATTTGTCATCCGCAGTTACGCAGCGACTCCCGCATGGGAGATTGAACCAGTTCCAGAGGCGTGTGAATTCTCGGAGGACGTCGCCACGCTGATTTTAGGAAGCCGAAAGCCTGTCCTGTTTGTCGAAGGCGATAGCAGTAGTCTGGACCTGGCGATCTACCGTTGTTGCTACCCGGACTGGACAATCATTCCACGAGGGTCCTGCGAGGAAGTAATTCATTCCGTGGTCACAATGAGACGAAATGATCACTTGACACGAGTTACTTGCTCAGGCTTGGTGGATTCAGATGACTACGATGCTGCTGACATAGAAAAGCTGAGAATACTCGGGATCGAAGCACTTTCCGTTTCGGAAATTGAAAACATCGTATTGCTGCCAGCAGTAAGTCGCCAGATCGCCTTGGAGGAAGGATACGAGGCAGATGCAATTGAGGCATGTTTGGTTGAGCTGAAGGAAAAAGTGTTCGATAGCCTCAAGCCTGATGGCATGAAGGATTCTGTAGTGGCCCGGTACTGTCGTCGGCGCATTGATCGGATGCTCAAGAAGATCGATTTGAGCGAGGCCAAGGACATCGCAGGGATCACGGCAGAGTACAATTTGCAGACAGCTGCGCTGAACATCGCAGAAATTGCTGCGCAGGCGTTGGCGCGGATTCAGGAGGCTATTGATCAATCCGATTTGCCTAAACTGCTGGCAAATTATGATAACAAGGGGCTGTTTGCGATAGCGTCATCACATCTTAAACGAACCAGGGTTTCCGACTTTGAAAGTTGGTTAACCCGCGTCTTGATGAACGGAAAATCGCCCGGTCTGGTCGATGCGATCAAAGCGGCTCTGCCCAAGATTACTCCACGATAAGCATCGGCGGGTAATAGTGAACGTAGGCCGGATCAAGGAGTGAATGCGACGCAGCTCCGGCAATGTGGGCCACGGCGGGTTGGTGTAATGCACTTTTTGTGGTGCTGGGTTTGAACCAAAATGCCGGAACGGCGCTGCGCTTGGTCCGGCCTACTATTTTGCGTCCTGCTTTGTGCGGTGTGAATCATGTCTGATTATCGACGGTGGTATGTTCCGGGCGGGACGTTCTTCTTCACTGTGGTAACTTACAACCGGCGACGGATTTTGACGACTGATGCAGGTCGCACCTTTCTTCGCAATGCCATGGAATCGGTCCGCAGGCGTCATCCGTTCACTTTGGTCGCTACTGTGCTGCTGCCGGAGCACTGGCACTTGGTGATGCAACTGCCGAGCGGTGATCAGCGATACTCGCTGAGAATGAAACAGATCAAAGGCGAATTCAGTGACCAATGGCTGGCGGCCGGACTGACGGAAGCCAATGTCACTGAGTCTCAACGCCTGCGTGGAGAACGCGGCATCTGGCAACCGCGATTCTGGGAACATACGGTCCGCGACGAAGAGGATCTCGAGCATTGTGCGGACTATATCCACTGGAATCCACGCAAGCATGGCCTTGTTCAACGCGTGGCCGACTGGCAGTGGTCGTCGTTTCATCGATTTGTGCGACTCGGCCACTACGACATCAATTGGGGAGGTGTCGCCCCAACTATCGACAACGACCGCGAATGGGGCGAGCCAACGTAGGCCGGATCAAGGAGCGCCAGCGACGACGCTCCGGCAGTGGCACAGCATGGTGTGGGAGACGATGTTCGATAATGCCCGAAATTGCCGGAACGGCGCTGCGCTTGGTCCGGCCTACGAAAACTCGAACGCCAAGTCCATCGACTTCTGCCAAACGAGCAAATCACGATAACTCGAAACTGCCACCTTGTCACTCAATCCTCACCCCTCGATCCTCAATCCTAGTACACTCCAACCGTCGTCGTCTTCGCAAACACATGATACGGCCTGACGCTGCTGACTCCGTCCCAGGGGTATTTGGTGCAGGGGCGTTCGCGTTCGCCTTCGTCGCGTTCGAGGAATCCGGGGACGAACAGTTCTTTTGTCATCGTGTACAGTTTGACTCGCCCCGTCGCACCGTAATCGACGAGCTTTGTGTGATCGTCGAAATCCACGACTTCAATCACAGCTCTGGGCTGCGGGGCGAAATACGTGATCTTGTAATTGTCCGCCGGATCGAAAGGCTTGCCGCAGGCAAGACCCATGAGCGTGTTGCCATACGTCGGCGTGATATAAACGTTCGGGCCGAGTAGTTCTTCACAGGCAAAACGAAACCACTGTTGAGTGAACTCGGTGCCGCCACAGAAGATACCCTTGATGCCCGCTTCGTCGACGCTGCTGCCCTGATCCATCAGTCGCAGAGCCAGAGCCTCCAGCAGTTTCGGCGTGGTGAACATGCATTGGATTTCATTGTGGGCACCCAGAATTGTCAGCGCCTGATCGATGCAGTGAGCGCTGTACGCCTTTGCGCCTTCGACGTCACCCTTCTTCAACAACTTCACTACCCAGCGCGGATCGAGGTCCACGCAGAAGCAGATGCCGCCTCGGAACTGTGCGAGGTGTTCAATGGCGAGTCGCAAACGACGAGGTCCTGAAGGGCCCAGCATGAGCCAGTTCGCGCCTCGGGGAAACGACGCATCCGGCAGTGTCGCGCTGAAGAGCTCGTAATCGATCCAGTGATCTTCCACGACCACGCGGCTTTTGGGAACTCCGGTCGTACCGCCGGTTTCGAACACGTAAATCGGTTTTTCCTGGAGCGGTTTCGGCACCCAGCGCCGCATGGGACCGCCACGCAGCCAGTCGTCTTCGAACAGCGGGAATTTCTTGAGATCGTCAAAGCAGTTGACATCTTTGAGCGGGTCAAAGTTGAACGTCTTTTTCTTTTCAAGCCAAAAATCGCAGCCGGTGTCGTCGTCAAAATGCCACTGCACCAGTTCTCGGGTCTGCTGATCCAGCAGATCTCGCTGAGTCTTCACGTTTTGGTCTGGGGAGGTCACGGGACGTCCTTTTCTATTGGAAAACGAAACTCGCCTACGCCTGCGGCTCGCCGTTAAACGATTGCACGATTGCAGGTGAATGGTAGAGAGGCTCACACGGAATTCAATGAAGGTAACATTCGGCGACGCAGGGTTCTCAGCATTCTCTGCGGGACTTTTGTGATTGGTGCGGTTAGAATGCAGGTCTCCCGCCTACCGGAATGCCAACCAAGAGACTTGCCGTGCGAAAATCTCCCTCATGGTGCAATGCCATCGAACTTCTGCGACAGACCAGTCTGACCGCGCCACCGATGAATCGCCGGAGCCTGCTTACACGATCAGCATTGGGACTCGGCGCGCTGGGACTGGCGCAGGTGCTGCAGGACGATGGGCGCGTGGTCGCGGCGGAAGCTGCGACGGATGGATCGCTGATCGCGAGGTTTCCGCATTTTCCTCCGCGCGCGAAGCGAGTCATCCATTTTTTCCTGAATGGCGGGCCTTCGCATGTGGATACGTTCGATAATAAGCCATTGTTGGCCAAGTATGCCGGCCAGCCGCTGGGTGACAATCTGCGAACCGAACGCAAGACCGGTGCTGCAATGCCCTCGCCGTTCAAGTTTCGTCAGTACGGACAGTCTGGGATCGAAGTCAGCGAACTCTTCGCCAAAACGGCTTCGCAGCACATCGATGACATAGCCGTCATTCGTTCGATGTATGCGCAAGTGCCGAATCACGAGCCGTCGCTCATGCTGATGAACTGCGGCGATTCTGTGCAGCCCCGACCCAGCATGGGCGCATGGATTCTGTACGGTCTGGGCACGGAAAATCAAAACCTGCCGGGATTTGTGGCGATGTGCCCGAACGGTCTGCCGATCAAAGATAACGAAAACTGGCAGTCGGCATTTTTGCCCGGTGCGTATCAAGGCACGTACATCGACACACAACACAAGGAATTAAGTAAGCTCATTGAGAACATTGAACATCCGCAGATCGCGACAGATGCTCAGCGACGTCAGTTAAATCTGTTGGCGCGGCTCAATGCCGAACACCGAGCCACGCGAATCGATCAACGACTGGATGCCCGGATTCAATCGTTCGAACTGGCGTTTCGCATGCAGCAGGACGCAGCAGAGGCGTTTGATGTCAGCCACGAACCGGAACATATTCAGACGATGTACGGAGGCGGTGTTCATGCTCGGCAGACGCTCATCGCCCGGCGATTGCTGGAACGCGGTGTGCGCTATGTGCAGTTGTGGCATGGTGCGGGTCAGCCGTGGGACAATCATGCGGGCCTTGAAGCGGCTCATCGGAATCTGGCGGGCGAGATCGATCAGCCGATCGCAGCGCTGATGACAGATTTGAAGCAGCGGGGAATGTTTGAGGATACGTTAATTCTGTGGGGCGGCGAATTTGGTCGCACACCGACAGTGGAATTGTCGGGCGACGGGAAACCGCAGTCCGGTCGGGATCACAATCACTGGGGCTTCAGCGTCTGGCTGGCGGGTGGCGGCATCAAAGGCGGCACGACGTACGGCACAACCGACGACATCGGTTTCAAGGCTGCGGAAAATCCCGTGAGCGTGCATGATCTCCATGCCACCATGCTGCATTGCCTTGGCTTTGATCATAAGCAGCTGACGTTTCGCTATGCCGGCCGCGACTTCCGTTTGACCGACGTCCATGGTGAAGTAATCCGGGATATTTTGATGTAGATGCCCGGTTCGTTGACCTGCCGGGGGCGTGTCGGGTAGTCTGCCGGGATACGGGTTTTGAAATCGGATCAGTGGCACACAACCGATCAACGAATGTATGACTGAGCACTTGATTCCAAAAATGGACGACGAAAGTTCCGGAGAAAAATGGCGATGACCATCAAAGTGAATTATTACACGGCAGCACTTCTGATGCTGGTCGCGGTATCCGTGCTGAATGCGGCTGACGATGATAAATGGGTCCGGATCAAACTAGACGAACGATTTCGTTCCGAAGGTGTGGCGGCTGCCGATGTCAACAAAGACGGAACGCCCGATGTCATTGCAGGCGATGTCTGGTACGAAGCACCGAAGGCCGGGTCGGAACCGCACATCGACGGAACTGCGTGGAAGATTCATGAGATCCGGATGCCAGGGGAATTCGTCGCAGGAGTCGGCTACAGCAACAGCTTTGCGAATTTTGCCCACGACTTCAATGGTGATGGACTGCCGGATGCGGTCATCATCGGATTCCCGGGTGATCCTTATCATTGGTATCAGAATCCCGGTGTCGGTGAAGAAACGCATTGGAAAGAACATGTGATCTGGTCGAGTGCGTGTAATGAATCGCCGGAATTTGAAGATCTGAATGGTGACGGGGTTCGCGAAATCATTATTGGATCGCAGCCTGAGGCACAGATGGGTTTCAACGTGATCCCGACGCCTGACAAGTCTGGCGACTCGTTTGCCTTCCATGCGGTGAGTACGCCCGGTGACCCGAATCAAAACGGCACTTTCAAGTATTACCACGGCCTGGGTGCTGGTGACATGAACGGCGACGGCCACCGCGACGTGTTGATTGCACACGGTTGGTGGCAGAATCCAGGCGATATTCTGAACGGCAAGACGTGGGACTTTCATCCGGTTCGCATTAAAACCGCCGATGGCGAATCACCGCTGCCAGCGATCTCGAATATCTACGCAGATGACCTCGACAGCGACGGCGACAAAGATCTGTTCGTCGCTTCGGCTCACGCATTTGGCGTCTGGTGGGTCGAGAATACCGGCGACGGTCCGTGGACACTGCACGAAATCGACAAATCGTTTTCACAGACTCATGCGGTGGAAACAGTCGATATCAACGGCGACGGGCAACTGGATTACGTCACCGGCAGTCGCTTTTTCGCACACAATGGTGGGGACCCTGGAGAGCATGATCCGATCGTCATGTGCTGGTACGAAGTGGTGCGGGAAAAAGGCCAGGCTCCGAAGATCACGCCTCATAGAATACCTGCAGGCGTTGGCACAGGCGTCGGCACGCAGTTCGAAATCCACGACATGAATCGCGATAAAAAGCCGGACATCGTGTTGTCGAACAAGAAGGGCGTAAATGTGCTGCTGCAGAAGTAGTGGCGATGCCGCACTACTGCTTTGTCAGCAATGGTTTGATGGGTGGCCGGGGTTGGAGGGCGCCAGCCCGAAACCCCGGGGCTTCCTTCGCTCCGCTCAGTCCAGCCCCGGCCACCCGATCCATCAAAGCACGATTGACAGAGCACTACGCCGCGCCGCGCCGCGGATCTGCGATTTTTCCTGGCTGCACTGAGCTGCGTTGCACGATGCGCGAGGTGACCTGCCACAGGATCTCGCGGAGTTCTTCGCGGCTGGAATTCAGGTGTTCGCTGAGTTGCCGCAGTTCTTCTTTCATCGTCGTTGAAACGGTTTCGGATTCGCGGGGAGCCCTGAAGATTTTTTCGTGGATGCGGACGGCGTTCTGTTCGGTTTCATAGAACAGTTCTTCGTAAAGTTTTTCACCTGGTCTCAGACCTGTGAAGACGATATCGATGTCGTCAGGATATCGCTGGCCGGAAAGCCGGATCATGTCTTTGGCCAGATCGACGATGCGGACCGGTTCGCCCATGTCCAGGATCAGCACGTCACCGCCTTCACCCACGGCACCAGACTGCAGAACGAGCTGCACGGCTTCCGGGATTGTCATAAAATACCGCAGCATTTCGGGATCTGTGACGGTGACCGGACCGCCTTCTTCGATCTGCCTGCGAAACGTCGGGACGACGCTGCCTGCCGAATTCAGTACGTTGCCGAAACGCACGGTGATGAACCGCGTTTTGGAATGAGTCGCCACAGAATGCAGATACTGCTCCGCGATGAGTTTCGTCGCGCCCATCACGTTGGTCGGTCGCACAGCCTTGTCTGTTGAGATCATCACAAACCGTTCGACGGAAAAACGATCGGCCACATCCACCAGGACCTGCGTTCCGAACACATTGTTGCGCACGGCGGCCTGAGGATTGCTTTCCATTAATGGCACATGCTTGTAAGCAGCCGCATGAAATACGACAGCCGGGCGATGCAGCATAAAGATCCGCGACATGGCTTCTTTGTCGGTGATATCTTCGACGATGAATTCCAGTTGCGGCAATATTCGGGTGGGGTCTTTCTGCAGTGCGAGG
Organism: Candidatus Kuenenia sp.; assembly: GCA_043722015.1. GTDB lineage: Bacteria > Planctomycetota > Planctomycetia > Planctomycetales > Planctomycetaceae > SXXK01. Next base: position 9,657 of record JAYSPO010000633.1, read on the forward strand.
AGCTCCTGTTCCATCTGGAAGATGCCGAATTCGGACTGATCCAGCAGAATAATTTTTCGCGGGCCGAAAGTCAGCAACTGGCGGCAGACTTCTGATCCGATGCTTCCCGATGCTCCCGTCACCATGACGACACGATCGCGAAGGAATGTGCGGATTCCGGCCATGTCGAGCTGATTGGGTTCGCGGCGGAGCAGGTCGTCGATGGTCACTTCCCGCATCTTGAGTTCAAATCGGCCTGATGGAATCTCATCAACCGACGGAACCAGATGCGCGTTGACTCCCTGTTTCAGGCACACTTCGCTCACTTCCCGGACTTCGCGACCCGACAAACGGGATGGCATCAGCAACACTTCTGCCCGAGTTTGCCTGATGATAAATTCCAGTCCCTGCGATGCGTCATACACCGGCACACCGGCGATCACCAGGTTGGGTAACAGATTGCGTGGCGATACGATTCCGACGACGCGCAGTTTCCTCGAGTTCGTCTGAATCGACGTCGTCATTTCCGCTGCTTCAGATCCATGCGCATAAACAAGGGTTCGGGAAGCATTGAAGTTGCGTTTTGTATTCCCCAGCATGCGGAGTGCCTGAGCCATGATGCGCGCCGACGCGATGGCTCCTGCGGAAATTAATGTGTCCATCGCAATCACGCCGCGTGGAATCTGCGGTATCATTTCACGAGCGAGCTGCAGAGCGGAGATCAGAATTCCGCAGACGAGGCAGAGTCCGGCCGACCAGGCAAGGTCGTATATCGTGGAATAGCGCATTCGTCTGCGCCAGTCGCGCGAGTACAACACGACCCCAATTTTCAGCAGCACCAGGATGAGTACGCTGTCACGAAATTCGCGCGCGACCGCTTCGGTCAACTCAAAGTCGTATCGTAGCAGGAAGGCGCAAAACAGCGACGCTCCGAAGATGACTGCGTAACAGCAGACGGCAATGGCCAGTCGCGTCATGACAGGTAACCCGCGATTTACAGGGGGAAGGGAGAAGACGAGATTTGCAGCAGAAGGGCTTGAGAACGCTGCGAGGTGAGAACTTTTTGGACGGGAATCTGCAAATTGCCCACAGGGCGGATGTCACAGATCGTGGCGAACACTGAAGAGCGGCGAAGTCTGCCGAATCATGCGATTTGTGTCCAGACCAGCTTCCGGGCCGCAAAAAATGCATCCCGGACCGCAAACGGGCCAACGCTGTATGGTTGCCCGTGTCCCCGACGCGGGATTCCGGCAAGAAACGCATCCGGAACCAAAAAACAGGCTGAGCGTCCAATCGGTTGCAAGTCGCCCGCCCTGTTTGGATAGAATGCGCAGGCCATCCGGAACCCTGTGCATGCCGTACAGAGTATCCGAGGCCCGTTTTGTTCAGGATCGATCGCGTGCGGTGTCCATTTTGTAAGCATGACGAAACGAAAGTCATCGACTCCCGCAACAGTCAGGACTTTTCAATTCGTCGTCGGCGTGAATGCCTCAGTTGCGAGCGGCGATTTACGACGTACGAAAAAATTGAAGAATCGCCGATCCGGGTCATCAAGAAAGACGGGACACGCGTCCCGTTCGACCGCGAAAAAATCCGACGCGGCGTCGAAGTCGCGTGCTACAAACGCCCCGTCAGTCCGGAACAGATCGACCTGCTGGTCGGCGACGTGGAAGCAGCTCTCTATGAAGACGGCGAGCGCGAAGTCCCTTCGCGGCGCATTGGTGAACTCGTTTTCAGTGCCTTGCGGGATCTGGACAAGGTCGCATTCGTGCGCTTCGCTTCAGTGTATCGCGAGTTCCAGGACGTCCACGACTTTGTCGATGAGTTGCAGCCGATACTGGACGGTCGTCGTCGCGAAATGTGAGGCCCGCATTGCAGAGTCCCGAACCGTCTTCTGAAACCGGACGCGTGTTGACTGGATTCTGGAAATTTCCTGAAGTGCCGCGTTCACTCACTTGCGCTGCCATGCTGATTATCGGTGTCCGACTTGCCGATGTCTGTGCTGTCCACGAGTTTCCTGTGCCGACCGTCGTGGCAGTCCTGTTCTCGTTCGTGTCTCTGTTGGCTGCGGCACTTCTGCATCGCAGTGGACGGATGCGCTTGGAGATGACCGCGTTGCTCATGGCGATGATCGGCATCGGTGTGGTGTTGTGGACCGTCCGCAGTCGCGTCGATGAAGGTCAGGACATCGCGTTATTGGCAGCCTCTGCCGAATTCCGCGACAATCCCGCAGTACGTATCATCGGTGATGTCGCAAACATTCCGGCGCTGGATCTGCCCGCCGATTCCGGCAGCATGCCCGGCCAGTCGGATTTGCCTCGTACGCTGCTGTTGCTGCAGACAAGAGCGCTGATGCGTGGTGAAGAACCGATCCGCGCGCGAGGACTCCTCCGCGTTCTGATCGACGGCGATGCGACCGAGCAACTGTCCTGGGGCGATCGGATTCAGCTGACGGGTCAAATCGATCCTCCGGAACCCACACAGAATCCCGGTGAGTTCGATTTTGCGCGGTATATGCAGCGGCAGGGTATATCGGCGATGGCATTTGCGCGGCATCCGGCAGCTGCGAGCGTGATGCAGCCCGCGAGTGTCTGGAATCCGAAGCACTGGCTGAATGAGTTCCGGCAGCAGACCGTGCTTCTGCTGCGAGACAACCTCAACGCAAAGAATCGCGCGACGGCAGAAGCGTTGCTGCTGGGAAATCGCGGGCATATGACACCGGATGTGGAGCGTGATTTCATCGCCAGCGGCACGATGCATTTGCTCGCGATTTCCGGCATGCATGTGGCAATTCTGTTCGTCTTTCTTGTCCGAATCCAGAACCTGCTGCTGGTGTCACGAATTCGTGCGCTGCTTCTCGCCGGTCTGGTGTGTGTGATCTATGCGCTGCTCACCGACCTCCGCCCGTCCGTCCTGCGCTCGACGTGCTTTATTCTGCTCTATATTCTCGGTCAGACCCTGTATCGCGATATACGCATGGGATCACTGATCGGCGCGACGGCCATGCTGCTGACCGTACTGGATCCGTCGATTGCATTTGACGTCGGAGCGTGGCTTTCGTTTCTGGCCGTCGGCGCATTGGGCTGGGTCGCGGAACACGATCCGCCGCCGGAAGATCGAGCCGCTCCGCCGGATGCCGTGACATGGCAGGATCGGTTCCGCGAAATGCGGGGACAATTGTGGGAATGGCTGCTGCTGGATTATCGTCGGATGCTGGCGGTCACGGTACTGTCCGCACCGCTGGTAGCGACTCAGTTTCATGTCGTGTCGCTGGTTGGCATGGTCGTCAACATTCTGCTCATTCCACTCACCACCGTCACGCTGATCTGCGGATACGTATCGATCTTTGTCGGGCTGCTTGTACCTCCTGTGGCTGCGATCGTGACTGCTCCGTTCGACTGGATGTTGTCGGCCATGCAGCTGGGCGTGGCGCTGTCGGCTGATGTTCGATTCGGCTTCGTGATGATTCCCGATCTTCCGGCATGGTTTGTTCCGGCCTATTACGCTTTGCTGGCGCTCTCCGTGATGGCTCGGCATTTGGTCGTGCGCCGGTGTTTTCGCATCAGTCTGCTCATTTACGTGATTCTTGTGTTCCGCACGATTTGTCAGGTGCCGGAGCATGAGGGATTGACGTGCAGTGTGTTGTCAGTGGGACATGGGAACGCGGTCGTCGTGCAGACTCCGGACAATCGCGTGCTGCTGTTTGATGCAGGTGCGATGCATCGCGGTGAACGGACGGCAGATACCGTCTGCCGGTTTCTTTGGAATCGCGGTTATCGCATGATCGACGCGATAGTGATTTCTCATCCCGATCTGGATCACTACAACGCCGTCGCCGGTCTGCTGGAACGCATGCCCGTCGGTCACGTTTTCCTGACGCAGGAATTTGTCCGGACGGAATCACCGACCGTACAGAAAGTGCTGGATGGGATCTCCACTCTGGATGTGCCAGTCACGATCCTGAGCAGCGGTGATTCTCTTCCGGGCACTGATCTGCACGTCGCGTTTCTGAAGGCCGACACGGGGCCAGCTTCGGGGCTCTCGGACAACGAAGCCAGTGTCACGGCAATTCTCGAATATCGCGGTCGCCGTATCTGTCTTCCGGGCGACCTTGAAGGAAATGGGCAACTTCAATTACTTCCGCGTCTGCCGCCATGCGATGTCCTGATGAGTCCTCATCATGGCAGTCCGAATTCCAACATCCCGGCACTGGCAGCAGCTGTTCAACCAGCGCATGTGATTGTGAGTTCCCGCAACGACCGCAGCCGTAATCACCTGGCCCGGGTGTTTGGCTCTGC
>JAYSPO010000634.1:0-11483 GCA_043722015.1 Candidatus Kuenenia sp.
TGAAGAGTGCCTTTTTGGCCACAGACAGGAGAACAGAAGGCGTCAAGCGTTGCGTGAAGTCGTGGTGATTCCGAGGTCGAGGGGAAGACAAGATGCGAAAGATGATCAATCAATTTGGGATAGAACGTTTTCGAGACCCTTGCCGAAAAGGTGTGTTTCTTGTTTTGGCGGCAATATGCCTGATCGCCGCCATGATCTTTGTGGGAATGTCCGTGGATCTTGGCATGAACACGGTCACGAAGACTCGGATGCAGGGTGCTGCCGACGCAGCGGCACTGGCGGCCACCCAGGAAATTATGGCGGCAGTGAGTGTTGCCTCCTGGAACGCTGAAACCGGGATCGATCTGAATGCCGTAAATGCTGCTGCTGCCGCAGACGCCAGGGCGATGGCAGTGTACGTGGCTCAAGTCAACGGCTTTTACCTTAATCCGGCTACTGACGTCGAACTTGGCAGGCGGGTGCTTGCTTCCGACGGCGTGTCCTACATCGAGACCTGGGGCTCTGGACCCTACAACACTGTACGAGTCCGCATTCGCAAAGACAATGCAGATCCAGCGGCTTCCGATGCCAGGCTGCCGCTGATCTTTGCACCTGTTTTCGGCTCGCGGACGCAGATCATCTCCACGACGGGCACGGCTTTCATTGAATCCCGCGACATCGTGTGCGCTCTGGACTTTTCGGCGTCAATGAATGACGACAGCAGTCTCCTCAATGAGACCGTCGGCCGCCTTGGGAAAACCGCAGTGGAAACGAGTCTGGATGCCATGTGGAACTCGCTCGTGGCTTCAGACGTTCGTTTCAGCAATGATGCTGCAACAAAGAAGTTCCCCTCCGCCGGATTCGGGTTGATCAACTCTGCAAGAGGCACATCGAATGCCAGCGACGTCAGTACCACCGTTGTGGAAGCACTCGGCCTGTATTCACCCGTCAAGCGCTACTACGACACCTGGACTCTTGTCACCAGTGGCACCGGTAACTATTACAGCACGGCGACGACCGATAACTGGCGGCGATATGTCTCAGGCGCGCTGGCCGGTCAGTTGCAAAAGCAGACGAACAAGGTCAGCAGTTTTGTAACGGTGCCTGCGACAACTGCTCCGGGATATTTTCCGGATACCGTAGAAAGTTGCATCCCGTTCCCGCAGGAAGGAAAGAACACCAGTACCGGTCTGCGCCTCGGAAAGCCTTCCATTACGACCAGCAGGTCCCGATGGATCGCTTAGATCGACTATGTTCGTCTCAACGCGGATTTGAACAGTTTCGGATATCGGAAGAAATATGGTTACCGGACTCTCGTTCAGTACCTGATGAATTCCCTTCCTGCGAATTTCCAGTCAGAGGATCTTTGGCGAACACCACACTATCCGTTTCATGCCCTGAAGATGGGAATGGATACATATTGTAATTTCATGAGAGACCTGAATTACGGCGATTGCATCGGCATGGTGGACTATGCCAACGCCGCGCAGATCGAAACCGGGCTGAACGACGATGGTGTCAGTGAGACGGTCAATCTGGCTCTGAGCCGCAGAAAGCCGTGATGTGAAAGCATCACGGCTTTCCTGCTTTCGGGTGCTAAGCAGGGCCGCCGAAGTCCGGATAAAACCAGGCGTCCGGAGAACCGATGCGGACATCGGTTTTCCGTTTCGGATATCGTCGGCAACCAAGGAATTTTTTCACCATCCCTGGCTTACCACGGCCTTTCTTGTCAAAACGATGGAACTATTTCGCTGCGGCACGACAATTTGCGTTCGCGGTGCGGGAAAATCGGACATCACGGCTTGACGGAAACCCATCTCCTGCGAGCATAACGCGGTCCAGAGAAGAATTCTCTGAGCGAGCCACCCGCAGCGGAATCAGGCTCGTCAATTCAGGTAATCAGCAGGGAAGCAATGCAGATGGCGCGCGGTAAGAATGAGCGACGTGGCTCGAAATTCGATCTTGAAGGTTTAGCCAGCGATCCTGACATCGCCAGATTGCTGCGAGAAATGGGGGTCAGCGTCGTCGGTAAGAACGGCGGCAAGGTACCCCAAAAGGCGGTTACCAGCGAACTGGTAAATGAGTGGCAGGACGCAATCGGCGGGCTGATCAGTGGTCACAGCGTCGATAAACGACGACGCGGCGAACGAGTCAAGGGCTCACTGGAACTCAAGTCCGTCAATCGCGAAGAGGGATGTGAAGTTGTCCTGAAGTGCGGTGCATCGACGTATCGGGCCTCATGGACCTTCGATCTGGATGGCCGTACATTTTCGACATCGTGCAATTGCGGTCATCAAGATCTGTGCGAACATACATACTTCATGGCTGTGAAGATCAAAGATCTCCTCGGTAATCCCAGGTCAGAACTGGTCACAAAGATTCTCGGTGAGGACCTTGCTGATCGAAATCTGAAGCAGACGTTTTCGATGCTGCAGTCACTGGCACGGAATGCGCAGATGGCGCTGCCCCAAAGTGATGATGCTCCCGCAATCGACAAGCCGCTGACGCGGTTTGTGTGGGATGTCAAACTCGACGGTTATTACAAGTCCATCCATCTGAGCCCATGCTTACAGCAGGAGAAAAAGAACGGCGGCTGGACGAAAGGTAAAGAAAGCACTCTGGAAGCATTCCTGAAATCGTCCCGGGAGCAGTGGACGGCAATTGATCAACAACTGGCGGAACTGATCAAGCAGGAACGCTGGCAGACACCCACACTGGAACTCGCGGATGCGCTGAGAGTTCTTGCGGGCAGCGATCAGTTTACATTCGACCGCGATCAGTGCGAACTGGAAGCACGACCGCTGGAAATCATTGTTCAGGAAGTCGAAGGCGGACTGCGCCTGTCAACGTCGGCGACTGATCTGATGAGCGCGCAGCCGGAAGGCAGCCAGTCGTTCTTTGCAGATGCCAAACGTGGTGTCCTCGTCGTGCTTCAGGAAAAGCGTCAGGCCGTTTATTTCTCAGGTCCACCGCATTCCAGCGATATCTGTAATCATCTCAGGAAACAAACGGATATTATTCCACTCGACAAAAAAGCTGCGCTGCTCAAGGAACTCGAACCGCTGCGGTCCTGCATGGCCGTGCGATTGCCGGAATCCATCGCCGGGCAGGACGTGCCATACAACGCTCAGATGACGCTCGTGCTGCAACTGCGTCGCAACGGAATGCTGGACGCATCCATCCAGGTGCGTGATCGTAATCAGATGCTGCAATCGCCCGGCGAAGGGCTTGCCCGAATTCATGAGACCGTTGACGAGAAGCCGGTCCAGTACGTGCGCAATCTCGCCGACGAAGTGCAGCGCACCCGTGAACTGGCAACGGAACTCAAGCTGAAACGCGGCGTTCCGATCAGCCGCTGCGGCTGGAGAATTTCCGATGCCGATGACATCAGCAATCTGCTGTCCGACGCCGGGGCCGTCGTGGAACGCGGTGAACTGGTTGTGCTGTGGCACAAAGATTCTGTCAGCCGCTTCGATGTGATTGGCAGATTGACAGCGAACAACGTCCGCGTCACCGTGTCACGCCAGCGTGACTGGTTTGGTCTGACCGGTACCTGCAAAATCGGGGAACAGGAAATCCCACTCAAAGATCTGCTGGCCGGAATGCATGGACGACCGACCAATGGCCTCATGGAAATCTCCCCTGGCAAATGGGCCGCTGTCGCGGAAGAGCTCCGCAACGCCCTGCGGCGACTGTCGGATGTGAGTCTGGAATCACGCGGAAAACTGCAGTTGGATGCGTCGGCGATTCCGGTCGTGGCGGCACTGGAAGCGGCTCGGATTCAGGTCGATTCTGATAAGCACTGGGACAAGTGCCTCAAACGTCTCCGCGAAGCTACGGATACGGTTTACGATCCGCCCGCCGGGCTCAACGCGCAACTTCGCGATTACCAGCTGGAAGGTTTTCGCTGGTTGTGCCGCCTGTCTCACTGGGGCATTGGCGGCATTCTGGCGGACGACATGGGTCTCGGAAAAACCGTGCAGGCTCTGGCGATGCTGCTCACGCGCATCGAATCCGGTCCCACACTTGTGATCGCACCGACGTCGCTGGGTTTCAATTGGCAGCGGGAATGCGAACGGTTCACACCGTCGCTGACTCCGATCGTATTCCGCGATATCGATCGCATGGATCTGAAGAACCACGTCGGCGACGGGGACGTCGTCATCTGCAGCTACGGGCTGGCGCTGCGTGAGGCGGAATTGCTCAAGGACATCAAGTGGGGCACGCTCATTCTGGACGAAGCTCAGAACATCAAGAACAGCAACAGCAAGACGGCGGCTCAGATTCGTACGTTTCAGGCCGAATGGAAAATCGCACTCACCGGTACACCGATGGAAAATCATCTGGGGGAACTCTGGAGCATCTTCCACACCGTCGCACCGGGAGTCCTGGGTTCATGGGAACAGTTCCGCAAAAGATTTGCGGCTCCGATTGAAAAAGACCGCAACAGCGACCGCCGTGAAGCGCTGGCGCATGTGATTGCACCGTTTATTCTGCGACGATCCAAGGCGGAGGTTCTCAAAGATCTGCCGGAACGTACGGAAACAAATCTGATGGTGGATCTGTCCGCCGAGGAACGTATGCGCTACGACCAGATGCGACTGGCGGCGGTCAGCGAACTCGATCAGATCGGCGATGACAGTTTGTCGCACGACCAGCGGTTCAAAGTGCTGCAGATGCTGACTCGCATGAGACAGCTGTCGTGTCACATCGGACTTGTCGATGACAAGTGGAAGGGCTCGTCCGCAAAACTCGACGTGTTAATGGAGCAGCTTGAACAGTTGAAGGAGCGCGGCAACCGACCACTGATCTTCAGTCAGTTCACATCGCATCTGGCCCTGATCCGCGAAGCCTGCGATAAAGCTGGCATCACGTATCAGTACCTTGACGGCCAGACGACGCCCGCTCAGCGGCAGCAGCGCGTTGAAGCGTTTCAGAATGGCGAAAGCGATGCGTTTCTGATTTCGCTCAAGGCCGGTGGCACGGGTTTGAATCTCACGGCGGCAGACTACGTGATCCACATGGATCCATGGTGGAATCCTGCGGTCGAAGATCAGGCCACTGACCGCGCCCACCGCATCGGCCAGACACGCCCTGTCATGGTCTACCGCATTATTGCCCGCGGCACGATCGAAGAGCAGATCCTGAAAATGCACGACGAAAAGCGCGATCTCGTCGATGGTGTGCTGTCCGGTGCCGACGCGGCAGCAAAACTGTCCACCAGAGAACTGGCCGATTTGATCCGACTGGGGGTCGATCCGTCCGTCAGTAGATCCTGACGTCATTGCGCGCGGGGGCATTGTTAAATCCCGGTTCTGCCGTTGGTCACATTGGACCCAACTCCCAATTTGACGACAATGCGATAAACTCCTGCGGCACGATGCCCTTGCCGGAATTTGTCAGGATCAATCATGGCACATCTTTCTCCGCTGATGCCGCAGGATGAATTCAATCTTCAGCTGGAAGCGGACGTTCATCCTCGTGACTGGAAGAACCCGACTCCATCGGGCAGGTACAATCTGGTTGTGATCGGAGCCGGAACTGCCGGCCTCGTGACAGCTGCCGGAGCGGCGGGACTTGGTGCGAAGGTCGCACTGATCGAACGCAGCCTGATGGGTGGCGACTGTCTGAATGTGGGATGCGTGCCGTCAAAGGGCGTGATCAGTGCCGCCCGCGCCGCAGCGGCGGTTCGGAATGCCGGCGAATTCGGAGTCAATATTTCAGGAGACGTGCAGGTTGATTTCGGCGCGGCGATGCGGCGGATGCGACGACTGCGGGCTCGTATCAGTCCGCACGATTCTGCTCAACGATTTCGCGATCTGGGTGTCGATGTTTACTTCGGAGACGCCCGGTTCATCAACTCCGATTCCATCGAAGTTAACGGGACAAGACTGAACTTCAAGCGCGCTGTCATCGCAACCGGCGCGCGCGCCGCCGCCCCGCCGATACCAGGGCTGGATGCTGTTGCGTATCTGACGAATGAAACGCTGTTCTCACTGACTGAACTTCCTCGTCGCCTGGGCGTCATTGGAGCTGGCCCGGTTGGCTGTGAGATGGCTCAGTCATTTGCCCAATTTGGTTCGGAGGTGTTTCTGGTTGAGACCGAACAGGGCATCCTGCCTCGCGAAGGCCGTGATGCGGCAGAGATCGTGCAACGCAGGATGATGCGCGATGGTGTCCGGCGGTTGTGCGGTGGCAGGAACCTGGTGATTAAGAGCAATGGCGGAATCCGACTGACATTGGAATCACATGCATCGCACGGAGCGGGATATGACGAACCGGTCGATCAGTTGCTGGTTGCGGTCGGTCGCACTCCCAACGTCGAACATCTGAATCTGGAGGCAGTCGGTGTGGCGTATCACAAGAAGGGTGTCACGGTCAACGAACGCATGCAGACAACGAACCCCATGATCTACGCCGCCGGAGACGTCTGTTCTCCCTATCAGTTCACGCACGCGGCCGATTTTATGGCACGCATTGTGATCCAGAATGCGCTCTTTATGGGACGAAAGAAGTCTACGTCACTGGTGATTCCGTGGTGTACATACACCAGCCCGGAACTTGCGCATGTGGGACTCTATGAACACGAAGCGAAAGGGAAAAATATTTCGGTCGATACGTACATCCAGAGATTCCATGACGTTGACCGTGCCATTCTGGACGGCGAAGACGAAGGGTTCGTCAAGGTTCACGTCAGGAAAGGCACCGATCAGATTGTGGGGGCCACCATCGTCGCAACACACGCCGGAGAGATGATCTCCGAAATCTCTCTGGCGATGACGCATGGTCTGGGACTTGGCAGGATCGGCAGCACAATTCACCCGTATCCAACACAGGCCGAGGCCATCCGCAAACTGGGCGATCAATTCAGTCGCACACGGCTGACACCGTTCGTGAAAGCACTGTTCAGGAAATGGCTGGCGTGGACGCGGTAAGCTGGAGCATAAACGCGATGCGTGCCAAAATGCCGGTCACAGTGATCTGCGGCATCCGCACGGTGGCTTCGCCGACGGGCATTCGGTTCAGCCGGACCCAATCGCCTTGAGGCGGATCCGGAAGCGAAGCGCGATGAGTCTAAGCGCGGCAATCAGAGTCGCGCTGACCCAGAAGGATGTGTCGTCCGGCAGCGATAATGCCTGAGCACCGATCAGAATCCAGCAACCAACGAAGGCGCACGTGGCATACAGCGGAGTCGATGGGCGAAAGAGACTCGGAACTTCGTTGCACACAATGTCCCCCATGACACCGCCGAACGTGCCCGTGATGACTCCGAACAGAACCGCGACAAAAGGCGCGACATCCGCCTGCAACGCATATTCAGTACCGACGACGCTGAAGAGAGCCAGACCGAAAGCGTCGGGAACGTCGAGCAGCTTTTCGAGCCATGCAGGTATTCGCGGTATCAGCGATGCGATGCCCGCGACAACGAAGACAATCACCGGATAATGCGGATGGCTGATCCAGAACAACGGATGGCGGTCCAGCAGAACATCCCGGACTGTCCCACCTCCGAAGGACGTGATACGGGCGACGGAAAAAACGCCGACAAAATCCATCTGTTTCCAGCGTGCGAGCAGGACACCGAAAATCGCCCCGCTGATCACGGCCAGAAGTTCAATAGCCGTCAGCATGAGATTCCCTTTGCCCGATTGTACAGGATCACTTCGACTTGTTGATAGAAATGGATCCCTAGTCTGACACGGGAATTGCAATAATCAATCCGGCCGTGCGATCGTTGGTGCTCTTTCGATCGGGCATATGGCATTTCAGGCAGTGGCTGCTGAGCGTGATCGGGGCCGCTCGGCGGTAAAGTCCGTTTTCGGACTGTTCATGAAATGGCTTTCCGGATTTCAGCGACTTGACGGCTTCGGTTTCGAAGGAGTCCTGCGGCAAGTGGTCGGTATTCATCGCCAGGCCTTCCACTGCCAGCCAGCGGAGCCTGACATGTTGCTCAGTCTCGAGTGCTTTGAAAACGTCGCCCATGATGGCAGCAGGAATCGGCAGTCCTTCGTCTTCGCGGTAATAGCGGTCGTGAACCACCTGCAATGTCGCGTGAATGGAGGTGTGCAGGATTTCGGCCTGACGTCGGGCCTGTTGCGTTGTCGCACAGGGAATCGTTGCTGATGCCGCCTGATTGCCCTCGGAGGACGATGATTCGTCAGCAGGGACAAAGCCGCTCAGACTTCCGGCGATCACAATTCCCGCAAAAATCAGCACACTGATTCGGCTGCAGCGAAGAGGTTTCATATCAGGCTTTCAGAAGGAAGACACACAGAAGATTCAGGATGCTGAAATCAGCAGTGCAGGCCCGCAGCCGATCGCTGAATGGCAGTCGCTTTAGGTTCGAAGTCCCGCCTTCAGGCGGAAGCGATGCCGGAGTGGCAAACAAATTCCGGCTGAAGCCGGGACTACGAACGAGATGCCTTTCTAAACCGAACACAATTGGGCGATCGTCACTTGTCCGAAGATTCCGGAATGATCGGAATGCTGATCACCAGCCCGGTATACTTCGGCACTTTGGATGGCTGGTTAAAAAATCCCGCATGGCAACTGAGACATCCGCCCGTCATCGGAACCGCGCTGGCTCGACGGTAGAAACCATCTTCAATCACTTCGATCTCAGTCTCGCCTGCGACAATCTCTCTCGCTGCCCGTTTTTCGAAATCGGTCTGCGGCTCGTGATTGATGCTCATGGCCTTCAGGTTGACGGAGATCCAGTTCGCTTTGGATCCCGTCTGTTCTTCCATCGCCGAGAACACGTCTTCCATTGCTCTCGCCGGGACGACCGCGCGGTCGGCATGGAAGTAGCGATCATGCATCACGTCGAGCGTCGTTGTATAAATGTCATGCATGAGCTTCGCACGGTCGCGGGCAACGGCAATCGGGACACGTGCGGTGACGCGATCTTGTGCGTCCGCAACCGGCGCATCCGGTATCGCAGCGATCACGTCGCCTGAATCCTTGACTGGTTCGTCCGCTGCTCTGGCAATCAGAATTCCTCCTGCACACGCAGCAACTGCCGTACAGAATGTGACTCGCAGACGGAAAGTCGATATGGATTTCATGTTGTTTCTCCCGTAACTTACACGTCACACAACGGAATGATCCTGCTGTCCGAACGCAATAGCTGCCCCATCGTCACTCGTGCAAATGCTGCTTCAGTTGCTGCGTAGGCCTTGTCCAGCTCTTTGTGCAGCGGACAAAGACTTGTGTGTGACGGCAAACCCAGCGGACAGTGACGGATGCGTTCCAGCGGAGCGACCGCATTCACAACGTCAAGAATGGTGATCTCATCGGCCGCCCGAGCCAGCGAGTAGCCGCCGCCCGGCCCTGATCGCGAACGAACAAGCTCCGCCCTGACTAAGTCCTGCAGAACCTTGTGCAGATATCGCCGCGGCACCTTGGTCTGCTCGCACAACACATCAGCGGACTCAGCCTGACCCGCATCACCTGCAAGGCATGCCACCGTACGGAGCGCGTATTCAGCAGTTTTCGATAACATTTCGGTTCCTCTTCAAGAGAATCGTCGAATTCTACACCTTTGCATGAAGAATTCAATCGATAACCTGTTTAGAGTTGACGAAAACGCGATTGTGTGTGTCAACCAGCGTCAAAGGGGTCCATCATGCGAGTTATTGGCATCCTGAATTTCGCAATTGCGGCTTTACCAATTCTGCTGGTTCATAGTCTCTGTGCGGACGACGAGTTCGAAAGTGCACCAATTCTGTACAGCCAGAGCACACCCGACAACCGCATCTCCCGACTTCAGCACCGCCTCGATCAGGGCGAGCTGACACTGACGCATGAAGGTGACAAGAGTTATCTGCCAACTCTGCTGAAAGCTCTGGATATTCCGGTTGAGTCACAGATGTTGGTCTTTTCAAAAACCAGCCTGCAGATGCGACGTATTTCACCGAGGACGCCCCGGGCGATTTACTTTAATGATGATGTTTACGTGGGTTTCTGTCAGTCGGGCGAGGTGCTCGAAATTTCAGCTGTCGATGCAAAGCTTGGCACGGTTTTTTACACGCTGAACCAGGAAGAAAACGAGAAGCCTCAGTTTCAACGGCGGAATGACAACTGTCTGGTCTGTCACAGTTCTTCCCGCACGGAAGGCGTGCCCGGGCATGTCGTGCGTTCGTTGTTTGTTGACGCCACTGGCCAGCCGATGCTGTCAGCCGGCAGTCGGATGGTCGATCACACAACTCCCATCGAGCAACGTTGGGGCGGATGGTATGTCACCGGTACGCACGGATCGCAGAAGCACCTGGGAAATCTGATCGTCCAGGGACGCGACGTTGAGGAGCCTGTTGACAATTCTGCGGGGCAGAACGTCATGGAACTCAAGGATCGCCTGAATGTCGATCGCTACATTTCGCCGCACAGTGACATTGTCGCGCTCATGGTGCTGGAGCATCAGGTTCTGGTGCATAATCGCATGGTGAAGGCCAGCTTTGATACGCGGCAGGCGCTGGATTACGACGTCATGATGAATCGGATGCTGAAAAATCCTGCAGGGACTCGACTGGAAAGTACAACACGCCGCATCAAGAGTACGGGCGACCGCCTTCTGGAAGCCTTGCTGCTGGTCAATGAAGCCAAACTGACGGAACCCATCAAGGGCACTTCGGGCTATGCGGAACAATTCGCTGCCGCCGGTCCCCGCGATCCCCAAGGGCGATCTCTGCGTGATCTGGATCTCACCACACGGCTCTTCAAATATCCCTGCAGCTATCTGATCTACTCCGAAGCCTTCGACGGACTGCCGGTCGAGTCCCGCGATTACGTCTGGCAGCGTTTGTACGACATCCTGTCAGGCAAGGATCCGTCCGAAAAATTCACGCACCTTTCGCACGATGATCGACAGGCGATCCTGGACATTCTGCGTGCCACAAAGCCCAACCTGCCGGACTATTATAAGAACACGTCAGACGCCGTCACCGCAATCCCCTGAACACGGGCTTCGCCCGGGCCTCCAACGGCGAGCGGCTGGGCGTCAGCCCTCCGTACTACTAACAGTTGAATACTTGTTTTCTCGCGGCGATTTTCAGGGGTCTGAGGTGCTGCAGGTTTCAGCTCTGGTGTGGCAGAAACATTTATTGCAGAAAAATACAAAACAAGTGTTGAAGACTTTTGTGCCATTCATTTCCCTGCAAAGAAGTCAAGATGCAGACAGCCGACATTTTTCTGCTATCAATTTTTCTGCTTTTGATTTTTCCGTCGCAAATCTTCCTGAGTTTCGACTTCAAACATGGGTTGCGCGCGAAGCCCGCGTTGGGTCATTCGGAGGCTTTATTGAGACTCAGAAAAACAAAGAGAAACTGTCCGGGGCCGCACTGAAAACTCCGCAGATTTTTCAGACGACCGTCCTGCATATCGGAACAGGTCTGCCGTGGGATTTTGAAGTCGGGCCGGGCCTGGAAAGCGAACGACGTCAATTCGATCGTCTACTGCAGTCCTTGCCGGATGACGCGATGGTGGTGGCTGACGCGGCATTGCCTGCC
>JAYSPO010000635.1:0-1306 GCA_043722015.1 Candidatus Kuenenia sp.
CGGGTTGTTGAGACATGATTACTCCTGAAGAAAGGTTCGATGAATCCAGTTCTCGCCAGTTGAGAACGGCAGTCCCGACTTGATGACGATGGCATCGCAGGCGAGACCGTTCGCCTTGCCGCCCGTGCGAAGACCGTTCATGAAGACGTTTTCCTGCACGATATTTTCGTAGTGTTCCGAAAATGAGCCGGTGAGCCGACTCTGTCCGAACAGGTCGTCACAAATGTCGCCCGTTGGAGCCGATGATCCACCGAACAATGTCTCTCGCCGCTTGCCGAGTTTTCTCGCCGCCCACTCGGCGGTTTCAGTATCGACGGCGTGCAAAATGGTGTGAGTGAAGTTGGCGAGCAGTGCGTGCGTCTGCTGCTTGCCGGTTTCCCCTTTGAGGGCGGCATAAAAGTCTGGCAGGCCATGAGCGATATAGACCATGCAGCCGAGGTGCGACCGGCATTGGGCCAGGTACTGAGCATCAAACGAATTGACATGCTGTTGTGCTTCGTCTGCCCAAATCACGTTGATGCAGTCACTCGGTTTGGCCTCACGGCGCAGCACACGGCGTTGCGTGAGATATTTCCAGCCCGCACAGATGAAGCTACCGATATCACCCCATTCCGTCGGCGACATGTTGATGAGTACAAACCTTCCGTTGAACATGTCGTCGGGCGTGATGTTCGTTGTGGTGGAGACCAACTCTCGCACAATCCCGGTATTGAAGACGTGAAGCAGACCCATTACGGAAGCCAGAATGCTGCTCCGCGTCCGATCCGCTAAAAGTGGCATCTCACCGAGCCAATAGTCGGTAGCCATCGCGACATCGTGCGAATCGACAGGTGACTTCGCGGCGTTGTGAGCCGCTTCCAAGCACTGGCAGTGAAAGCTTGCTCGCCACGCATCGCTTGTGAGCTGCTCCGCGTTCTGAGCGGCACCGATGATGAATCGTTGCAGGTCAGGAGCCGATACTTTGCCCGTCGCGTGTTTCACGATTTCGACAGCGTTATAAATCATTCGCTCCGACTGTTGTCGCCAGAACGGGTCTTGGTCCGATCCGCCGCCCGAGTCGCTCGACCGCAGCGATTCCCCGATCGTGAGGATGCACTTCGTGATATTGCGAGTATGTCCCCCGTTCCTCATCTCATAGTCTAAAAAGCTGAACCTCAAAGGCTCCGATGGCGAGAAGACACGCAGGTCTTGGCTTCGCCCCGCAGCAGCGAAGATGCCCTGCCACATCGCTAAATCTTCCGGCTTGGCTGCAAGGATCAGCCCACCACTCTTCGGAACTTTGCCGTCCGTGAACCGGACGATGCTC
>JAYSPO010000636.1:0-2498 GCA_043722015.1 Candidatus Kuenenia sp.
GACACAGATTACTGTGCGCTATACGTGGACAACGCAGCAGGCGTTGCATATTTCGAAGTCTGGTGAATGAAACAGAACGCCTAAAGTGCCTGTCACCGGCAACGATGTTTCAACCGGGTGAGGAATTTGTCTGGAACGTCCCTCCGGAATGGCTGATCCCCGTGGAGCAACGAATTGCGGCTGATGAGCAGTTTGAACTTCTGCCGTGCGTCTGGCTGGATCGGGACTCCGACCGCTGCCTGCATTACGAATTTCGTCCCCAGGCCTGCCGCGATTTTCAGATCAACAGCGATCTCTGTCGTCTATCGCGCTGGGATGAGGAGGCGGGGTGACGTCGTCACTCGATGACCTCGCGTCCGACATCTGGTCCAAAGTCGGTCTCGCCTTGCAATTGCGATGGCTGACAGTCACGAAGCAAATCCTTCAGGTTCAGTCGCCGTCTCGCCAGGGGCCGCACGTCGAATTCACCGTCGCGCACCTCAAGCTGGACCTGCGCTCCTTCGTCGACATTCAATTGGTTGGCTAACGCCGCTGGTATTCGGACAGCCAGACTGTTCCCCCATTTTTGTATTGTTGCCAAATCTGACCTCCAATGCTGCCGGAGTATCGATACTCTGGGCGGGCACAAGTGGCGTGTAGCCGGATTCGTAAGAATTCGGATGTGTGCATTGTGCCTGGCCGAATTCTGACGAATCCGGCTACAACAAAACATCTCACTCATTTCCGCAAGTTTGTCAAGAGTGTGGCACTCGTGGATCTGGCCCAGTTTAACCGTTTATTTGCCGCGTTGGTTTTCCCTGTTGTTCCTCCGGGTCTCGGCGAGTTTCGGAAGAACGAATTCGAGGTAAATCTGACGGACAATCATGACAAGATATACCACCATCACTGTGCCGCAAGTCGCAAAAACGGCAACGGCGTAGACAGCCGCAGTTGTGCCGTCAAAGAAGTTCCAGACCAAACCCAATGCCTTAAATGCAAAGTACGCCAGCGCAACAAATGGGGTGAGCATCAAATAAAGGGCACCGACACTCCACCATGAGCCTTGCGATTTCTGTTTGTCGTCATTGAATCCCGTCATGATCGTTCATAGTTTCCAAGCTGAATTCCGTTCAAGTCGATGGCAATACCATTTGTCAGGTGTCTGGCATTCTTGGCTTCCTCCCGGCGGCTGGGATCCAGAGTCAGAAACCGATCCGCCGCAGCTCGGAGTGCATTTTATCGTTATGCTATCATTGGGTGTTCGTCGAAGTGGCGATTGGTGGAATGGCTGCAAATTCTTTAGGCGAAACCGCCTCGACAAAACCGCCACCATGAATCACAAAACCGCCTGTGACAGGTGTTTGGGCTTGGTATCCAAGACAGAACTGGTCATTGGCACCGCCGTCAGCAGTAAACACCGCGTTCCACACAAGAACCAAGGCACCATCTTCAATCATCTTGAAACCATTTTCCGCAGTATCTCTTGCGGATGAAGGGCTGCTACCAAAATACTCGGCGGAGAATTCCTTCAGCTCTCTTAACCCATGCGGTGATTCCTTATGCGCAGCGTAGAATTCGTGATAAACTAAGCCAACCGTATGGAGTACCCGTTTTGCGTGAATTTCCGCCTGTTTGCGAGGCAATACAACCAACTTCATGTAATAAACACTTCCAACGAGAGACAGCCCTATCGCTAAAAGTGCAGCCACCTTCAAGCATTTCAGGAATCCGAGCGGCTTCGTTCTGGTATTCACCGCTTCAGTCATCGGGTTGCTGTCGATCGACATATAAAAGACTGCCTTAGCATAAAATACTTATCACGCAAGTAGCCCGGGATAAAGCACTTATCAGTGATATTATCCACGTCAGGCTTGAAACTTATCCGTGCATAGGGTCCGCTGCAAGCGTCGTGTGGGTGACAGCTTGAAAAAGTGTATGCAACTGAAAAACAGGCAGGAGCTTATCGAGGAAAAGCGGTCGCGAATGGATTGCACGCCGCCAGGTCAGGGCAACGCCGTGAAGGATTCTTTCCACCAGGGCAGGGATTTTATGAAAGGCATTGCGGGGCGAATCGAATCTGCGTTTGAGCCACGAATGTGGCGGCAGGTTGTAGCCACGGGCGTGAGCCCGTGGTTGGAGAAAACAAAGGTGATTTTCAGTCCTGAAAGGACGACATGAGACGACCCAGTCGAAATTCCTGTCGTCCCTGCGGGACTTCTGACACTCCAGCATCGCGTACCACGGGCTCTCGCCCGTGGCTACATCTTGTCGTCCCTCCGGGACTGAATCACATTCCCAGGAATCACGTGGATGATGTTCTGGCAATGTTTTCATCGAACAAAATTCTTTACGGCGTCGCCAGATCAGGGCAAGCGCACGATTTCTCGTCAAGTCGGACAGGAATGTCCAACGTACGTCACACAGTCATTACGGAGCCATGCGGGGATCGTACAATTGAGCTGCGGAATGGACCTCCGCAGTGTGTTTGACCGGGATTACGGGGAAGCGGCGTTGTTGGG
>JAYSPO010000637.1:0-1066 GCA_043722015.1 Candidatus Kuenenia sp.
GGGCGTGGTGCTTTACGAACTCATGACCGAACAGGCACCGTTCGGCGGCAAAAACTTTGCCGAGATCCTGAACAACATCGTGCATTCCCAGCCGACGGCGATTGCGCGACTCAACTATGATGCGCCGCCGGAACTGGAACGAATCACGCTCAAGTGCCTGCAGAAGTCACCCGATCGCCGATATCAGTCGGCGCGCGAACTGATGGTCGATTTGAAGAACCTGCGGCGCGACATTGAGTCGGCGGAGAATCTCGGACAGACTTCCAACTGGTCAGGGCAGTCCAGCGGAGAATGGGACGGACGACGTCAAAGCCCTGCGGGTCATTCTGCGGCGGCGGTGCAGGATCCAAAAGCACTGGCGCAGAGCGATGTCGTGATCACCTATGCCGGGCTGGATGACCAGCCGCTGATGGCGGGACGTCAGGGCTGGATTTCCCAGCTCCATCAAAATCTGCAGGTGCGCGTGGCCCAGCTTTCCGGCAAGCAGGTCGCAGTCGTCAAGCAGTCGGACGCAACCACAACCACCGAGACTGAAGCCGAAGTTTTGAAGCATGTGGCCAAAGCCAAAACAGTGGTTTCGGTGCTCTCGCCCCCGTTCGTCCGATCCAATGGCTGCCAGCGGATTGTGGAATCGTTCTGGAAAACGGCAAAGGATTCCGGGCAGTTCGAGGTCGGAAATCGCAGTCGGCTGCTGAACGTCATCAAGACTCCGATGGAAGTCGAAGAGGTGCCGTCGCATCTTCGATCGCTGTATGCGGGACTGGTGCCTTACGAATTCTTTGAGCGTGATCCGCACACCGGACGCCTGCGGGAGTTTGACGAGGCGTTTGGCGACACGGCGGTGCAGCGCTTCCATGAGCGGGTGTATGACGTTGCGTACGATATTTCTCAGGTGCTCAAGTACCTGGGAGATGCAGATCACATGAGTGAAAAGAGAACGGCGAATCCGAAAACCGTATTTCTGGCAGCCACAACTTCGGACCTCGAACCGCAGCGAGACCAGTTGCGACGCGAGCTGATTGAGCTGGGACACACGGTGATTCCCAAACAGCCGCTGCCGCTGGTC
>JAYSPO010000638.1:0-2776 GCA_043722015.1 Candidatus Kuenenia sp.
GTCGATCGAATTCGAGCGAGCAGTTCGCCTTCGTCGGTCTTTCCGGGTACGATAGCCGTGCTGCCGGATTCCAATTTCGCCACAGCACCGTCGTGCGAATCCAACCGCAGTCCGGCCTTCCGTTCTGCTGCATCCGGACCATGGCACTTATAGCAGGTATCCGACAGAATCGGCCGTACGTCGCGGTTGTAATCAATTTCGTCGGCAGCTCGGACATCCGAACAGACGGTCACCACCAGCAGAATCGCAGCAATGGGCGAGTTTCCAGGCAGTCGGCGGGCGACAGAACTCATGGGATTCCTCAACAAATACGCGCTGCAAACCAACACAGCGACGGGTGGGCAATAGAATGCGGAACGCGATTACCGCAGATGCCGGCACCCTTGTCAACGATATGAGGACTGGCGGGACGACGAAAAATCGAAGTTCGATGGTGGAAGCAGAGCGTGCAATGCGATAAACCCCGTGTTGAACGACGATTTCGTTTGACTTGTTTCCGCCCAGCCAAAGGATTTGCCACCATGCACGAGGTGCTTCACCGTAATTTGTTTCTGGTCAAAGAGCACGTTGGCATGTTTAAGGCTGCCAGCAATTTTGACGTCTTTGACCCGGAAACCGGGCAGAAGATCATTGACTGTCGCGAAGAAAACCTGGGTTTCATTACGAAAATGCTGCGATTCACTGACTACAAACGCATGACACCGTTTGAGATCACGTTGCGAACACCGAGTGGGGAACCTGTCCTGACTGTCAAACGAGGGGTCTCAATTTTCCTGTCGACGGTCGATGTGCTGGACGAAAACGGCCATCGGATCGGTGGATTCAAGCAAAAATTCTTCTCAATCGGCGGTGCCTTCAGCGTGCTGGATGCGAACGACGAACCGATTTGTGATTTGAAAGGCAAGTGGACAACCTGGGATTTTTCATTCCGCCGAGGCGACAAAGAGTTAGCGCGTGTGTCGAAGAAATGGGCTGGCTTGGGGAAAGAACTGTTCACATCTGCCGACAACTATATGATTTCTGTGTCTGAAGATGTACCGCAGGAACATCCAATCCGAATTCTGGTGATGGCCGCCGTAATGTGTATCGATTTTGTAATGAAGGAATGATGCGGAATCTGAATTTTCGTCGCTGAATCGTCGGGTGGTGAGACTTGCTTCGCCATTCTTTCAGGCAATCAAGGCCAGCATCCGCCGTGCAGGACCGCCAGCCATCTTGAAATCGACTCCGGAGGCAGAAACAGCAGCAGGCCGGCGATCATGATCCAGCCGAACAGTTGCAGGTTCATCACCACTTCGAAGACAAGATGCATGACAATACCGGACAGGACGACGTACGGTCGCAGTTCGTGTATCCAGATCAAAGTTCCCAGAGCCAGTTCTGCCAGCAGCGTACCCCATGTGGCAATGCGAATGAGCAACCGTGACAGCATCCAGCGTGGCGGACGGTGGCGAAGATAGGTATCGACCCAGAGCGGATACCACGCTGCCGTGCCATTCCACCACATGTTGCCTCGGAGCTTCCAGTAAACGGTTCGCACATAGATGATCGAAATCAGGATCTGCATCAAACGCAGCGGCCATGGATCGACCGCAGGAAATCCGGTCGTTCCCTGGATCGCGGCATCCACTGATAAAGCATCACCGGCAGAACTGAACACCGCCAGAAAACTGATCAATCGCAGCACCGTATCTCCGCTCGACAGGATGAACGTATTTCGGTGGTGAATGGAAACCAGCGTCACAAAGACGACAACGGCACAGGTGCGAAACTGCCAGCCGATCAGAAACCCGACGCACGCCAGCAGATGAATCACCAGCAACATACGAAAGCCACCGGTCGTAGATGGCAGCAAATGCAGCAGGCACATCCGGCTGCGACCCTGCTGTTTTTGCCATGCCACGATATTCCACATGGCGTCAGCACCGAAAAAATCCGTCACCAACGGAAACAGCAGCACAGCATTCAGCAGCATCAATCCGCCGAACATCAGCCGAAACAGCACCTGCGGCGCACACGTTTCCGGAGCATGAAAGAACGCGTGCCAGGCATCAGTCACTTGGAACCAGTGCATCACAACTCCAAAACAACAACCAAAGGCGAGCGGCATGCGTCAGCTTGCCGGTACGATGCGACTCAAAGCCGCTCACACAAGAATCCTGGCGCAGGCTTCGCCTGCAACCGAATTTCCGCCGCCACTGAATATCCCGTTCGGTACGTTGATTGGTGCGAGCCGACGGAGCGGCTCGCCTACGTAGGTCCGCCGCTCCGTCGGCGGACACCAGTCACTTTGCTGGAATCGCATCAGGAAAGGATCATCTCAATCTTTGCAGAACAGACAGAGCCGTTTTTGTACCGGCAGGCTAACGCCCAGCCGCTCGCCAATGAGTCACGACGACGCAAACTTTTCTTCATGCAGCACAGACGACTGCCACTCCGTCAGCGGCTGTGCGGCGGTCGGTGCGTTCACGGTTTGATATTCGCGAATGAGTTGGATCGAGACAACCTGCAAGCCATCCAGTTTCGCCTGACGCACCAGCCATTGACACAGCGGACTCCACAGAACTTTGTGGGAACCCGTCAGAATCGAAAACTGAAATTTAAAATGTCTGAACCACAACAGATCGACGAACCAGTTTGTCTGGAGTGGCTCGATCGGTCGCCATTCGTCGATTGAACCATCAGCATACTGGATGATCGCCTTGAGTCGTCGATTGACATGCAGCGGTTCCGGAGCAAACATCGCCCATCCATGCCACAGACCCAGATACAAAAA
>JAYSPO010000639.1:0-3718 GCA_043722015.1 Candidatus Kuenenia sp.
CTGCACAAATACTGAGTCTTCGGTCTTCGACAACGGCTTTTGTTTCCAACAGATCTCCTGTCGAAAACCGCTGACAGCAAATGTGACGGCGTTCTCAGCAACTAACTGTTCACGACCATCCGAATCCCAGATCGACAGACGGCCCTTGTGGTCGAGCGTCACAAGCTTTTCGGACTGCGGCAGGAGGTGCACCTTGCCCATGTCCACTCGTTCGAACCCTTCAGGAATTTGAACCCTGCCCTGATCTGTGTCAACATTTCCTCCTTCCCAGCGGCGAGCTGCAACCTGAGTGCGGTCAAGAAAGTACTCATCCTTTTCTTCATTCAGTTCCCAGACGGAGCCATCGCTGGCAGCGAAATGTTTTCCATCGTTCGAGATACTCATATCCCGGATTATGGAAAGGAGTGAAGAAGCCTTTCCGATACATTTACGCTCCATCAGATCCCACACTTCGTGAGTTACATCTCCGGATCGTTTCACTGCATCCGTCGTACGGCTGACTCGATTAAAAATCAGATAACGGCCGTTTTCTGAAAGCCAGCCTTCACCAACACTGTCCTCAGGTGTGGTTGTAAATGGCAGGTTCTCCTTTCGGGCAACCGTCCCCGAAAGATCCCAAAACGTGACACCGTTGTTCTCGAAAACCACAAGCACATTGGCATCAAGGAGAAATGCAAAATCCTTGACATTGACTGTGCCCTGTTGGTCTAAGAGCGGCAGTCGAAACTCCGCCTCGCCATCGGCCAAGGGATCAGCGCGATGCACATGGATCGAATGAGACGAAGAAGCTGCAATGTTCTTATACGCTGGAGAAAAGGCAATTCGCTTCCCGTCCGGAGAGATCGCGATGCCAGGGCTGAAGAATGGTAGTACAGTACGAGGGATAAGATCGTGGGACTGCAGAAGATTTGACCAATACCTCCACATGAATTCACGCAGATCTTCTTCACCCTGCTGAGGCTTCTGGCGAAGCAGCAGTGCGCGAACGGCAGCCAGATCGCCCGAATTCCAATGGAACGCCACGAGGTTCATGTCGGAGACGTAGCGGCGACGACGCTCGCTCTGCGCCGACTGGCGAGCCGCTTCTGATGCCCGCTTTTTCGCGTCCAGTGATCCCGCAAGAGTTTTCTTGAGGTTATATTGCTGCCACGCCACGATCGGTGAGCCGATCGCTACGAGTAACACGAGTCCCAACAGTGTGGCCACCGCAGAATTCCGTCGACACCACCGCCACGCTCGCGCAGGGCGACTGATCGGGCGGGCGAGTACTGGCCGCCCCTCCAGAAATCGCTGCAGATCCTCTGCCAGCAGCTGCGCCGTGCCATAGCGCTCGTGGCGTTCTTTGTTCAGGCATTTGAGACAAATGGTTTCCAGGTCGCGGGGAAGACTGGGGTTCAGCACGCGTGGCGAGACCGGCTCTTTTTCGATCACCTGCTTGATCGTGTCGGCCTGCGACTCACCAACAAACGGGGCTCGGCTTGTCAGCAGCGCGTATAGCACGGCTCCCAGTGAGTAGATATCCGCCGGTTCGCCGACCAGCCTGGTCTTGCCCTCAGCCTGTTCGGGCGACATGTATCCCGCTGTCCCCAGAATCTGGCCAGTTTCTGTAATATGCGCCGACATCGAGTCTTCATCGGCCCACATTCGCTTTGCCAGGCCAAAGTCGGTGATCCGAGGCACGCCAGTGGTCGTGAGCAGAACATTGGCGGGTTTTAAGTCGCGATGCACGATGCCCATTCCATGAGCATAGTGAATCGCTTCGGCCATTTGTCTGACAAGATCGGCCGCACGTCGTGCCGCAACGGGTTCGTCGCGATGCAGTTTCGAAAGACTGCCGCCGGCAATGTAGTCCATCGAATAGAAATGCTGGCCGGCATGCATGCCCACCTCATGCACCGCGACAATGCCTGGATGATCAAGCTTCGCGGCGGCTCGGGCTTCCGCCTGAAACATCTTCACTTCGAATGCGGAAGCCAACTCCCCGGCCCGAATCATCTTCAGGGCCACCAGTTTTCTGAGCTGGGCGTGTCGGGCTTTGTAGACAACGCCCATTCCTCCGGATCCGAGTTCCTCCAGAATCTCATACACCCCAAAGTAGCGCACGACCACCCCGGCAGCCAAATATTTTCGCTGCGACGTGCCAGCCGTGATCGTTGGTTCCAGGGCGGGATCGTCGCTGTCGGAGCGTCCTGAATGCTCAAACATGCCGAGGTCCACGAAGAACTCACTCAGCTCCTGCTGAAACTCTGGATACCGAGCTATGACCTCTGTTCAATCAGGATGTTCGCCTTTTTCTTCAAGGCGGTAGTACTCGGCAATAATCGCATCGAGTTGCCGCTCGCGATCATCAGGTTGTACTTCGGAGTCGGACATTGTTAACCCTCGTCGCTCAGTAAGCAGCTTCACTCCAGCACCGTCAGCCGCAAGGCGGGCTGTTGATTTAGTGATTTAAGTAGGGTGTGTGTAGCGCTAGCGGAACACACCAGTTTCTCACGCTTTCCAAAAATGGTGCGTTGCGCTCCGCTTCACGCACCCTACGAATAAATCAACTGACCGCTAGCCGCGGGTAATTCGCCTGCAAAAACCGGCGGCTAGCGCTTTGCCGTTCACAAAAACAGCGGTCATCAGACAGACTCCATGCCCGCGACGGACATGAATGTCCATCCTACATAATCGCAATACTACTTGTCTGTTGATTGACTGACACTTCCAGGGCCTGCCGACGGATTCTGAACTTCCACGCGGAACAGCACAACGTGCCTCAGCGACGGCTGATGGTTGAGCAGGTAAACATGACCAGAGGCAAACTGCACTCTGCCAGGATCGAGCTTCGCTATGCTGAAATCCGTCTTCACGAAGTCCGCCAGCTTGCCCTCGCCGAGGTCAGCCAACGTGTAGGGACCGTAACTGTAGTCAAATGTAACCGATCCTGCTGTTTGGACAAATTCCAGATCCCACTCATTCATTGGAACGGACTTCCATTTCGTTCCGGCCGGAAATATGGTTTCCTTCATGGTGTCTGGATCAAACGTCGTTGCCGGATTCTCTGCCACGATGTCTTCAACACGGATCTCCAGCGGCTTTTCAAGTCGGATCGTTCCCCAGGTCGAGATCTTTGTCCGACGTCACCTGATAACTCTTTGCCTGACCAACGTAGCCGTCGCCTTTGAATGTCACATAATATTCGCCCTCGGTGAGACCAACCGCAGACACGCCACCCGATTTGTCGATCTCGGCCTCAATTGGTGGCGCATGTTTTCGGACCGGCTCAGTCCCGTTATGAGGCGTATTTGCACGACAGCCAGACAGGTACAGCAGGACCTGCGCGCTCGAGGGATCACGCCTCAGAACGAAACCTGCGCAAGCAACCACAGATAAACACAAATTCACACAGATAGAAATCAACAGTCAATCTGTACTACTAACGATCTGAATCTTCGCGTGGTACAAAGAAATTCGGTTGCAGCCCGAAAGGTGGCTCAGGGACCGCCAGTGGCAAAACACAAATCGCATTCTTAACCACGGAGGGCACGGAGATCACGGACGGAATCGCAGAAAGAATACGGTCACAATGAAATCGAGAATCCTATCTGATTGCCCCGCCATCGAGCCTTTGGTACTCCGTACTACTAACGTTTTAAATTTGCGCAGGGCGCGAAGAATCTGAGGTCACGAGTTCCATAAGTCGTTTGGTACTGGGATATTGAGATGCGATGAT
>JAYSPO010000640.1:0-3089 GCA_043722015.1 Candidatus Kuenenia sp.
TTGATGGGTGGCCGGGGTTGGAGGGCGCTAGCCCGAAACCCCGGGGCTTCCTTCGCTCCGCTCAGTCCAGCCCCGGCCACCCGATCCATCAAAGCAAGAATGACAGGGCACCAGGACTCTTCGGCGGCAACCCTGGCACTGTCCCCCAAATCCATACTGAATCTCTCATGCAACTCGTAATTTCCATCACGCCATCGGGTCGGATTGTCTGTGAGCCGGAAACCCATGCACAGGACGATACCGTATCTGGCATCGCGATTGATGACACAGTTGCTGGGGAGATGCTCGATGCATTCAGTGCATCGACGGCGACCGGGTTGTTACATTTGGCGGGCATTCACAGCAAGGCCCCGCTGCCGCTGGAATTTGTATTTTGCCGCAACTGGGCGCAACGATTTCTGAAAGCTGTCGCGCAACTGGATGATGAACGCTTCGCTGTGTTGGAGAAGGCGGCGAAGTCTGGCAAATCGACTTCGACGTCTGCGAGCAGCGGGGCGAATCTTGCACCGCCCGATGAACTGGCGCTCGCCGTCCTGGTTGCCGACGCGCCGCCGATGCGAGGGCTGGAATTTCTGACGAATGAGTTGCTTAGAACTCTCTGGACCGAGCTGCTCGCGGGATTTCTGCGACTTGCCCATGACACCGACGGCGGATGTCGCGGGTTGTTGCTGAAGCTGAATCCGGATGCGCATCTGCTGGGTCGGGTCACCTTTCACCTTGCGGAAAACAAACGAGATCCTGACAGGCCGTTTGCGTTTCTGGCAACTTACGCACATCGACTGTCGGCGAAGTCGCAGGTGCAGCATCTGCCGCTCGGTGAAGCGTTGCGACAGTATGCTGCGGAACGTGATCAGGCGAAACTGACCGAGCTGCTCGTTCCGGTGCGTGCAGCGGCGAGTCATAGCCAGGTTGTGGGCCAGATGCTGACGTCACGGGCCATCTTTCAGCCTCAGGCATGGTCAGTGTCGCAGGCGTATCGCTTTCTGAACGACGTCGCGGTGATGGAAGAAGCCGGATTGAGCGTCCGGGTTCCCGACTGGTGGAAGTCTCGCAGAGTCACGCGGCCGCAGGTCCAGGTGCGCATCGGTGATCAGCGTGCCAGTGCCGTGGGGCTGGACAGTCTGTTGGATTTTTCCGCGAACCTTGCGGTCGATGGTACGCCGCTCACGGATGACGAACGAACGCAACTGCTGGCGGCGACCGATGGACTGACGTTACTCCGCGGCAAATGGGTCGAAGTCGATCAGCAAAAACTGAAGCAGGCACTTGCGCAATGGCAGGAGTTGCAGCAGGAACACGCGGACGGAATCTCGTTTCTTGACGGCATGCGGCTGCTTGCAGGGACGCAGTTGCAATCGTCAGAGTCCGTCGATGACGAAACACGGCAGTGGTCTTCGGTCACCTCCGGTGCGTGGCTCGCGGAAATCCTGCAGCAGATCCGTGACCCACACGGCATCGTGGGCTGCGATCCAGGCATCGGATTGAAAGCGACGCTGCGACCATATCAGGCGGACGGCGTCCGGTGGTTGTGGTTCATGACTCAATTGGGACTCGGGGCGTGTCTGGCCGACGACATGGGGCTGGGCAAAACGATTCAGGTGATCGATCTGATCCTGCAGCTCAAAGCATCCCAAAAAGCTCAGCCCACGGCAAAGAATCGTCGGGCGAATCCAGGTGATGGAGCCGCTCCGTTTCTGCTGATCGTTCCCGCATCGCTGATTGGAAACTGGAAGCAGGAACTGGACCGGTTCGCGCCGCAACTGAAAATATTTCTGGCGCATCGATCGGAATGTGACGCAGCGACTCTGGACAAAATCGCGAAAAAACCGGCCGCGGAACTGGCTGGATTCGATATCGTGGTCACGACCTATACATTGATCCGTCGTTCGACATGGCCCGCTGAGGTGCATTGGCGCATGGTCGTGCTGGACGAAGCGCAGGCCATCAAGAACGCTGGTTCGGCGCAGTCGAAATCGGTGCGTAAACTGAAATCGTCGGGACGCATCGCACTGACCGGGACGCCGGTGGAAAATCAACTGGGTGATCTGTGGTCGTTGTTTGATTTCTGCGTGCCGGGCCTGCTGGGATCGGTGAAGCAATTTCGCGATTTCGTAAAGCAGATGACGAAACAGCAGGACTCTGGTGCCGTTTCGGCTCTGCGAAGACTGGTGCGTCCCTATATTCTGCGGCGGATGAAGACCGATCCGAATATCGTGCCCGATCTGCCGGACAAGACCGAAATGAAAGTCGAATGTGGTCTGTCGAAGAAGCAGGCTGTGCTGTACGAACAACTCGTCGCCGACGTTGCGAAGCAACTGAAACAGGCGGACGGCATCAAGCGTCGCGGCCTGGTGCTGTCGATGCTCATGCGGCTGAAGCAATTGTGCAATCATCCGGATCAGTTTCTGGACCAGAAAGCATTTGATCCTGCTGAAAGCGGCAAGTTTCAGAGTCTTCGCAGCGTCTGCGAACCAATCTGTGACCGTCAGGAAAAAGTCCTGGTGTTCACTCAGTTTCAATCGATGTGCGAACCGTTGTCTGAATTCCTTGCGGCGGAATTTCGAAAGCCCGGTCTGGTGCTGCACGGTGGTGTGGCGGTGGCAAAGAGACAAGGTCTGGTGAAGCAGTTTCAGGAGCGGGACGACGTGCCGTTCTTCGTGATTTCCGTCAAAGCCGGAGGCACGGGACTGAACCTTACTGCGGCCTCGCATGTGATCCATTTCGACCGCTGGTGGAATCCCGCAGTGGAAAATCAGGCAACCGACCGAGCCTATCGTATCGGCCAGAAACGAAACGTGCTGGTTCACAAGTTTGTCTGCAAGGGAACTCTGGAAGAACGCATCGATCAAATGATCCGCGACAAGCAGGAACTCGCGGACAACGTACTCGGTGAGGGTAGCGAAACGTTGCTGACAGAGATGAGCGATTCAGAATTACTGAAATTCGTGGCCCTCGACGTCAGCCGTGCGACGCTGGATGAGTAAGAAAACCCTGACTCTACCGGATTCTATGTGCATATGAAAAACCGGGTTTACAGGATGAGTTAAGTACAGGAACCTTCGTTTGCTTAAAGACGGCGGAACGAGCAT
>JAYSPO010000641.1:0-2112 GCA_043722015.1 Candidatus Kuenenia sp.
ATGCTCGTTCCGCCGTCTTTAAGCAAACGAAGGTTCCTGTACTTAACTCATCCTGTAAACCCGGTTTTTCATATGCACATAGAATCCGGTAGAGTCAGGAATTTTCTGAGTCAGCAGAAATCATCGCCCGCACAGTAGTCATTCACCACTTATCCACCGGGCCGCTGGGGACGGGGATTTCCACGTCAGTCAGGACGCCAGTGCGGTTGCCGTCGATGGGGCCGGACTGTTGAATTTCAGCGATGGCGGCGTTCATTTCTTCTTTGGTGCTGACTTTTTGGAAATCTCCGCGCAGGCGTTTCAGAATTCGCATGCCTTTCAGGTACCAGTGAGCCATCTTGCGAAACCGGATGATTGCGCGCTCGCTGCCGTGACGTTCTTCCAGACACGTGTATTGCTGGAGCATGAGCTGCAAACGCTCGTCAAAAGTTCCTGCTGGCGCGTAACTGCCGGTCTGTTCCCATTCGACCAGCTGCCGGAAGATCCACGGGTTCGCCAGTGCGGCACGGCCAATGGAAATTCCATGGCAGCCCGTTTCTTTCAGCATGTGTGCTGCATCAGCGACGTTGCGAATATCACCGTTGCCGATAATCGGGATGTGTTCAACCGCTTCGACAACCGCACGAATTCCGGGCAATGACACCGTACCGCCGAAACCCTGCTCACGCGTGCGACCATGAATGGCCACGGCCGCTACGCCCACTTGTTCAAACTGGCGAGCAAAGAATGGTGCTGAGAGATTGCTGCTATCCCAGCCGAGTCGCATTTTAACGCTGATCGGAATCGAAACAGCTTCGACAACGGTCTGCACCAGTTTGAGCGTTCCATCAATGTTGCACATCATTCCGGCGCCAGCCCCGGCTCCGGCGATGCGATTGACCGGGCAACCCATATTGATATCAATCGTATCGACGCCCAGTTCGACCAGCAGTCGAGCGGCATCGGCCATGATCTCCGGTTCGCTGCCGAAAATCTGAACGGCAAACGGTCGATCTTCCGGATGCGTTTCCACCATCTCCATGGTGCGTTCGCTGCGACTGATGAGTGCTCGTGAATTCACCAGGTCTGTGGTTGCGAGGCCGACGCCACCGATGCGTCGCACGATTCTGCGAAACGGCAACGTCGTGAATCCCGCCAGCGGCGATAAAAGATACCGGCTGGCCAACGGCAGTTGTCCATACTGCAGCGCGTCGCGAAACGGCACACGTTCCACGTCGGTGCGCGCAGAGGAACTGGCAGGAGTACTGCGAAATACGTCTGGAATGGCGCTGCGGATGGGATTGATCCTTTTGTAGCCTGGACATTCATGTCCGAGGCGTTCACCAAGCAACGTTTCATTGGCCAACATCGTCACTTGAGGGCAATCTTAACCTCAGCGGCAATGCTTGGCCACACGACGGACATGAATGTCCATCCTACTTGAAGTCACCCGACTCGCGGATCAAACGATGGTGGCAAATCTGCTATTTCTGCTGTTGTACGAGGTTCACCGGCGGTGACCGATTGTTGATTCGAGGAAAACCGGGCTGCGTTGGTCGCGAATGCGGAAAGTCAGGAGAAAGTGATTGCCGGTATTCGGTTTTTCGGATACGAATGCGCTTGGCTGACTTTGGAAAAGGGGTCAGGAACCAATAGCCAAATGGCCAAATGGCCCGCAGGGTGCTTCGCACTATTGGTTCCTGACCCCTTTTCCAAAGCTGACCTCTTTTCCAAAATCACAGGACGCGTGTTTTCGCGTTGAATTATGGCAGCTTCGGAAAACCGAAGCGTCGTGCTCCGATGATCATGCAGGCGAAAACTGTTCCGCGCGGAAAAATCCTGCGGCGCAATCTGAAGGCGATGAACGCAGATGGCTTTTCCTTCAGCGTCATGGTCGGCATCGCAGAAACCTATCTGCCGGCCTTCGTCCTCGCGCGCGGTCTGGGAGAAGTGAACGCCGCGCTGATTGCTACAGTGCCAGTCCTGCTGGGCAGTGTCCTGCAGCTGCTGGCTCCCATGGCGTTGCAGCGTCTGAAGTCCTATCGTCGCTTCGTCGTGATGACCGCTTCCGTCCAGGCCAGCAGCATGTTGGTTCTGATGACTATGGCTCTGATGCCGCACGTTCCGGCATGG
>JAYSPO010000642.1:0-1438 GCA_043722015.1 Candidatus Kuenenia sp.
GCCTCTGGCGGTCCCTGAGCCTCCTATTGGACTGCAACCGAATTTCTTCGCGCCACGCGAACATTCTGATCGTTAGTAGTACGAATGAGGAGCATTCCATTCGTGTTCATTCGTGGTTCCCGGTCTGGAAAACGGGCTTAAAACGGCGGACACATAGAAAACGTTACAGTCAGGAAATTTGAGATTTCGAATTTTGAGATTTTGAGATTTGAGATTTGAGATTTGAGATTTGAGATTTGAAATACGAGATTTGAGATACGAGATACGAGATACGAGATACGAGATACGAGATACGAGATACGAGATACGAGATACGAGATACGAAGCGCGGGGCGTTGCCCGCGCGGTTAAACGATTGTGCCGTCCTCAACTGCGCGCGGCAGAAAACCGAAATCCAAAAGAAACAATCACTTATGCAGGTCACCATCACCGCCGTCGGCCCTGACCACAAAGGTCTGGCCGATCCGATCATTCATTACGTCACCGGGGCAGGAGCAAACATCCATGAAATTCAGATGTACGACCGGGATTCGGAACAACTCTTTGCAATGTTCATGCGCATCGACTGGCCGGGCACGAGTGTGTCGGTGGCGACATTGCGAAAACACCTTCAGGAAATCGGCCAGTTGCGAGGGCTGCAGATTCGTGTCTGGTCACGCGATGAGTACGATCGGCCGCCCCGTCTGGCTATCTGCACGACATTTCGTACGGAACCTCCATTGGCAATTCTGCGGGCCATACGCGACCGGCGGCTGAAGGCTGAAGCCGCCGTGATGATCGGCAATCGCAATGCCTGCCGTAGTGTCGCCGATCAGTTTGAAGTTCCATTCGTCAATATCGGAGACAGTGTCGGTAATCCGGACTACGCCAGACTGGCGCAGGTCATCGATGAACAGCAGATCGATTACGTCGTGCTGGCCCGCTACATGCGTGTCTTGCCAGCGGAACTGTGCTGGAAATTTGCCGGGGGACGGATCATCAATCTGCATCACGGCCTGTTGCCTCCGTTTCCTGGTTTTCGGCCTTATGAAGATGCGTTTCAGCACCATATGCTCTGTTTTGGTGCCACTGTGCATTTTATCGTCCCGGAGTTGGACGCAGGAAACCAGATTGTCTTTCAGAGTGCCTTCAGCGTGCTGCCTGGCACGCCACTCGTGGACATCAAACGCGTGGGAGAATCGGACCATGAGCCGAACTGCATTGTCGAAGGCATTCGCCGTGTCGTGGATCGGGAAGTGGAGTTGCATTTTCACCGGGTCGTGCGAAAACCAGTGTAAAAACAATGGCCCGCTTGGTTGCTGGGATGTTGGAGTATCATTTCGATGTCGGCAACTAAAAAATGGTGATGGTTCAAAAGCCACGATGCGGGCTTGTCCCCATCGAGCAATGATCATCACCAGCCGGAAGTTCTGACGTCAATCCCATCACTACCCGGCTC
>JAYSPO010000643.1:0-11111 GCA_043722015.1 Candidatus Kuenenia sp.
CCTTCGATCAGCCGCATGGCCAAAGCAGCGGAAGCTGGCTACCAGCAGTCGGCACCTCAGCTGAATCAGGATGAAGTGCAGGCTGCTCAGCGCTAAGCATTCGTCAGTCCCCTCGTGGTGTGTACCCTGTTCTCTTGTCGGTAAGTTTCAAAATGCTGTTTCCTCAGCTTCTCGATAAACTGATTACTGAAACAACATCGTTGTCGTTGCCAGGCTTCAGCGTCGAGTTGTGCCTGAGTGCCACGATCGTGGCGCTGCTGATGATGCGGCTGGTCAACCTTGACCGCTTCGTACCAGCCTCAGTGACTGCAGTGCTCGGAGCATTTGCGGCATTGATCTTTACGTGGCTGCAATTCCGTCAGATTGGCGCGCCGGATGCCATCGTGTCACAGAAGATCTTTACGGGCTTACTGATTCACGACACTTTCACGGTCTTCTTCCGCGCGTTCCTGTCTCTGTTCCTGCTGCTGACAATTGCGCTCACTTCGCTCACCGGCATCCCGGATAACGAAGACGGCCCGGACTTTTACGCGCTGCTCTTCGGGGCCACTATCGGTCTGATGATCATGGCGAGTGCCAATAGCCTGTTGATGTTGTTTGTCGGCGTGGAAATGGCGAGCGTACCTAGTTATGCCATGGTCGGTTTCCTCAAAGGTCGCAAACCGAGCAGTGAAGCAGCCTTAAAGTTCGTGGTCTACGGAGCCGGTGCGGCGGGCGTGATGTTGTATGGGATCAGCCTGATTGCGGGCGTCCTGGGCACTGCCGATATGTCACTGCTGGCGGCACGTCTTGGTGAAGCAGCAACTGGCGGATCAGGTGGGCTGAGTGATCCGGAACTGCGAGCGGTATCGCTGGGCATTCTGTTGGTGATGGTTGGTCTGGCGTTCAAGTTGTCACTTGTGCCGTTTCATTTCTGGTGTCCGGATGCGTTCGAGGGTGCGTCTGCCGAAGTTGCCGGGTTCCTGTCCGTGGCATCAAAGGCCGGAGCATTTGGACTGTTGGTCCGTTTTGCTCTCGCTTTGTCCGGTGCTCCGGGAACAGAATCCTTGATGATTGCGTTCGGTGTCGGGATAGGTTTCATCGCTTGTGTCACGACGACGTTCGGTAATCTCGCAGCGTATTCTCAGACCAATCTGAAACGGCTGCTCGCGTACTCGACCATTGCCCATGCAGGTTACATGGTGATGGCAGTCTCCGCATTGCTGGTGTTGTCGAATGGTTCAAAAACAGCGGTCATGCAGATTGATATCAATCGTTCCGTGGAAGGGCTACTTTACTATCTCTTCGTGTATCTGTTTATGAACCTCGGCGCGTTTGCCGTCGTGGCGATTGCCCGCAACCATACGTTTAGCGAGGAAGTGGACAGCTTCAAGGGACTCGTCAGCCAGTCGCCTACTCTATGCATCGTGATGTTGATCTGTATGTTCAGCCTTGTCGGAATGCCGCCGTTCGGTGGTTTCGTCGGCAAATGGATGATCTTTGCATCAGCCTTCAAGGCTGGCGATGTTCATTGGTTTATGTACGTTGTCGTCGCATTTGGTGCACTGAACACTGTCTTTAGTCTGGTGTATTACATTCGCGTACTCAAGACGATGTTCATGGACGAAAGGCCTGCAGACGCCCGACCTGTGCCAGTACACCTGGGATCTCTGGAATCGATCTACGTCGTGGCTCTTGCCGCGTTCGTGTTGCTGCTCGGTGTGCTGCCGCAGTTCCTGAGTGCTACCGCAGGTGCTGCGGCTCAGTCGCTGGCTAAGTTTTAGTCTCCGCAATTGTTTTTCTTGATGGATACGCAGGTTTGGAAATGACGTGCCAGGATAACGAAATCCTTCTGAACGGCGTGCTGATTCAGATGGCCCGCAGCTTTCTGCAGTACGTTGCAGAATGTTCGCTGTGGGTCGCTGCGGATGCGGCGTCTGATGAAGCTCAGGTCATCGTCCTTGCAGCTCGCCAACGGCAGGATGTAGCAGACATTGCGGCCCTGTTGGACGCTCGCGAACACTACATCGATTTCGGTTCGTTCCCGACAGAATACACAGACCAGCAGTTTCTGGCATTGCAGTCCGTAATGAGCGGCTTGAAACGCAGCCATGCATCGGTCTGCAACCGGATCAGCACTGCTGTCGTATCTCTTCGCACTGCTGGCGACTCTGAAGCCGCTGACTTATTGACCACGGTCGAGTCCCATGAACGTGATATCCTCCGCGCGATGAACGAAATTGCAAAGACGCTGGCGACTCATTCCGCGGCGGTTGTGTAGTTCTGGTGTTGATTATCGCCCTATGGAGGCGAGCTCCATAGTAGCGTATCAGGTCACTGGTCAAGTACAGGCAACGACAGCAGTTTCGCAGCTTCCACTGCAAAGTACGTCAGGATGCCGTCAGCACCCGCGCGTTTGAAGCAAAGCAAACTCTCAAGAATTGCCGAGTCACGATGCAGCCAGCCGTTGTTCGCGGCAGCAGAAATCATGGAGTATTCACCACTGACCTGGTACGCAAACGTCGGGACGCCGAAGGTTTGTTTCACGCGGCACACGATGTCCAGATAGGGCATTCCGGGCTTCACCATCACCATGTCAGCGCCTTCACTGATGTCGAGGGCCACTTCGCGAATCGCTTCGTCTGCATTGGCCGGGTCCATCTGATACGTGCGTTTGTCTCCGCCGCCGAGATTTTTTGCAGAACCTACAGCGTCGCGAAACGGACCATAAAATGCCGATGCGTACTTCGCCGCGTAGGCCATAATCTGCACGTGCTGATGCCCCGCTGCATCCAGGGCTTCTCGAATCACCCGGACTCGACCATCCATCATGTCCGAAGGCGCAATAATGTCACAGCCCGCGTTGGCCTGATTGACGGCCTGCCGACAAAGCGCCTCCACGCTTTCATCGTTGACAACATATCCGCTGCGGACAAGGCCGTCCTGGCCGTGAGTCGTATACGGATCGAGCGCGACGTCAGCGATCAGTCCGATGGGAATCTGAGCGTCCCGCACCGCACGCAATGTCCGGCAGATCAGGTTCTCCGGATTACAGGATTCTTCTCCGTCCGGTGTTTTCTTTTCCTGGGGAGTGACCGGAAAAATGGCGATGGCCGGAATGCCAAGTTCGGCCGCTGTGGCAACCATCCCGACGAGTCTATCGATCGAGTATCGCGTCACGCCGGGCATTGAGACGACCGGAACTTCCTGATTTGTGCCATCGACCACGAACACCGGCCAGATCAAATCATCGACCGTGAACTGATTTTCGCGAACCAATCTCCGTGACCATGCGGTGCGGCGATTGCGACGCAGCCGAGTGAAGGGGAATTGGGGAGAAATTTCGTCAGTCATGGCTGTTCAGTTGGACATGCTCACGAACTTGTTCACAAACAAGTCGATGTACATCACAAACATGAATAGGGAAATGATAAACAGCAATCCCGCTGCGTGGGCATAGCCAATGATCCGTGGGCTTGGTTTGCGTCGCGTGATGCCTTCCCAGATCAGAAAGACCATATGACCTCCGTCCAGCACCGGAATCGGCAGGAAGTTCAGGATTGCCAGATTAATGCTGAGAAAGCCAAGAAACAACAACAGGTCAGTCATACCCTGGCTGGCCACTCGATAACCAATGGACAGAATCCCGACGGGGCCGCTGAAGGAATCGGCAGGCAGATCGCCACGAAACAATGATCGCAGTGTCATATAAATGCTGACTCCTGTCTGGCGTGTTTTTCGCAGACCCAACGACGTCGCTTCTCCAAAGGATTCACCTTTCTGCAATTCAACGGCAGGAGCCCAACCCTCAATTCCACGTGACCAGAGGTACCAGTCCGGAACTTTTTCGACGCTCTTCAACAATTCCGCCTTTTCAGATTTGCCATCATCGAAGTAAATCCTGATCTGTCGGTCCGGTGAATACTGAATCGCACTGAACGCCCATGCCCAATTAATATCCTCTTTGACGCCCGGCTGTTTTTCTTTCAGTTCGTTCAGCATCAGTTGGAGTGGCGTCTTTTCCTTTGACGAAGCGGTTGTATCGGTGCTGGTCTCAGCTTCGACGAGTTCGATCCTGGTGACCTTCTGTCCCTTGGCAAACACTCCGATCTTCTCAGCTTCAGAACCAGGCACCACCTGCGCGATATTCGGGAAGATCTGATACGCCGCTCCGATCGCTGGAATTGGCAATGGACTGGTCTGGAACAGCAAGGTCTCGATCCAGCCTGGATCGTCAGTCGGAACCATTTCCAGGTCATGCTGCTCGGGCGCAGCGGCCGCTTGACGGCTGATTTTGACGCGCACGACTTTGTCGGCATGATCGGCGAAGTATGTCGGCAGACGGACGGGGTCATAATCTGTTCCCATCGCCATGTCATCGACTGACAGGATAATGTCTCCGACCTTCAGTCCGGCCTTTTCTGCAATCGAACCAGCGCGAATCGCACGCACCGGACCCATCGCCATCCACAACCCGATGGATCGCACGTTACCCGGCGGCACCGTGATTTTAACCTCCGTCGTGATGTCCGGCACGGACGTATCGTCGCTCTTCGTCGTTCGTTCAAACGTATGAATCAAATCCTCTGACGCAAACTGTGCGGTCAAACGATCTCGATCGACGAAAGTTTCAACAGGTTTTCCCTGCAATGCGATGAGTCTGTCACCCGGACGGAACGGCGTGGCAGGAACTGCGGGTTTGTCAGATTGTTCAGCTTCCACAGCACCCTTCGGTGCCGCCGGAGTTACGGGCACAGGTTCGTCTGCTCCGCCGCTCACAAGCTTGGCCTGCATTGCCGGAAAACCTGCCATCGCGATATCGTCGGCATTGATCAGGTCTGGACTGAGTCTGTTCGTCGGTGCCGACAGCAGTCCCACTGATCGTCCTGAAGTTCCGCGATCCGGAGTCAGTGTCAGATCAAACGCGGATCCGTCAAGATGCTTTCCCTGAAGCCGAACATCGCCGGTCGAAAGCACAACCGATTGAAAAACATCTCCGAAGCTCCGGATTTCTTCGCCATTGATGGATCCTATGCGGTCGCCATCTTCCATCCCCGCAATCCATGCCGGGAAACCTGGAACAACTTTTCCCACAACCGGCGATGCTTCGTTCACACCATACCAGTAGCAGATCGTGAAGAACAAAAAGCCCGTGATGATGTTCATGATGACACCGGCCGAAATGATCGCCATCCGTTGCGGGACGGACTTCGCAGAATACGATCGCGGGTTTTCTGCGATCTCACTGCTGGTCATCTGGTTCGGGTCCATATCGTCCTGCCCGAGCATCTTGACGTAGCCCCCAAACGGCAATGCCGACAGCGCGTATTCTGTCTCGCCCTTTTGGCGGCTCCACAGAATCGGACCGATGCCGATGCTGAAGCGTTCCACATGCACGTTGCACCATTTGGCGACTGCGAAGTGACCCAGTTCGTGAAAGAAGATCACGAGTCCCAGGCCCAGAGCCACAGACAGTACGTTCAGAAATTTTGTAAACAGGCCGCCAAAATCAATTGCGGCGACTAATTGAAATGCTAGGTCTTCCACCGAGCTGCTTCCTCCCGAGCCAGACGATCGACCTTGAGCAATTGCTCAAGCGACGGTCGGGCATCGAATTCATGGTGGTTCAAAATATCGTTAACGACACATGTGATCTGATGAAACGGCAGTTCCCGATTCAAGAAACGGGCCACCGCCACTTCATTTGCAGCATTCAGGACGGCACCACTGGTACCGCCCTTTTCTGCCACTTCAAATCCCAGCCTCAACGCCGGAAAGGCGTCCAGATCGGGCGGGATTAGTTCTAATGTTTGCCGTTGAGTCCAGTCGGTCTTGCGTGCCGGGCTCGCCGGGCGATCCGGAAACAGCAAAGCATACTGGATTGGCAAACGCATGTCCGGTGGAGAATTCTGCGAAATCACAGATCCATCCCGAAACTCAACCAAAGAATGAATCCATGACTGCGGATGAATGATGACGCTGATTTTGTCAGCCGGAAGCCCAAACAGCCATCGAGCTTCAATGATTTCCAACGCCTTATTCATCATTGTCGCGGAATCGATCGAAATTTTCGGCCCCATATTCCACGTGGGATGCTTCAGCGCCATCTCCGGCGTGACAGATTTAAGCTGTTCACTAGTATAGCCCCGGAACGGTCCGCCGCTGGCTGTGAGCACAATTCGCTCCAAATCCTGACGTCGGCCCGCCTGCAGGCACTGAAAAATCGCACTGTGTTCACTGTCCACCGGAATCACGGTCGCACCCGTCTGCCCGGCACGTTCCATAATCAGAGAACCAGCGACAACCAAAGATTCTTTGTTCGCCAGAGCGACCCGTTTTCCGGCATCGACCGCTGCCCAGGTCGCAGGCAGTCCGGCGGCTCCGACCATCGCGGACACGACCGTGTCGATGTCTGAACGCTGGATCATCGCGGCGACAGTTTCGAGCCCCTGATGCCACGTGGTCTCAGTAATCCCTTTCGAAGCCATCGGTGGAACAGAGATATCGTCCGCACCAATGACCGCCCACGCCGGGCGAAACTCGGCCACTTGCTGACAAAGTCGTTCGACACTGCGGTGAGCAACCAGCCCCGTCGCGCGCAAACGCTCAGGATGCTGGCGAATGACGTCAAGGCAACTTGTCCCTATGGATCCCGTAGACCCAAGAATGGCTATCGACTGAGGCTGTGGCAACGTAAATGATTTCTGATCAACCGGACAAACCGCAGGTCCGATGATCTCGACATCACCCGCAGAAGACAGGGATTCTAAGGTGACTTGCCAAACTGAGCAAGACTACCCTTGTTCTGCCGCATGGCTGGCCAGTTATTGACGATGGGAAACCTGTAGGGTGTGACAAGCAACGCGCAGGCACACCGAATCATGGACATGGTGTGCCTGCGCTAACGCTTGTCACACCCTACAAATTCACAAACTGGCCAGCCGTGTATTCCTCTGTTTTCGCTCTCCTGGCTTCTCTGAGCGTTTACGTAACCAAGTTTGCCCCTGCAGGATCGAGAGGCAAAGGCAAACCAAGAGCTTTCAGCACGTATCGCTGAAAGTAGTAGATGCGTTCTTCTCGTGATCCGATGACCCCAGGATGGCGACTGCTTTCCAGGCCTTTCTGTTGAGAAACGTATATCCCCAGATCCTCTTTCTGAATGCGGAGCGTTCTGGCTTTCCCGATTCGCCAGACTAACGAAGAAACCAGACGCGCAATCGGTCCTCGACGAGTCCCTCTCAAGGCAAACATACGTACGCGGATCCTCACCGTCGTCGGTGACGTTGGCAGATACATCAGTACGTAGCTGAATGTATCGCTCGACACCAGGATGGTATTGGGATGAATATGGCGATGCCGATGCTGCACGGTTGGTACTGCCCCAAGCCATCGATTCAGTCTGGCCTGCATCAGCTCCATTCCTGAATCGACATCGTAAACCAAAGCCGTGTATCGTTCATCCAGCAGATGCTCAGTTTGTTCTTCAGGAGGCAGACAATCACCAAACGTTACCGGGTGCAGCGACGGAAGGTGATAGGACTCAAGCGTATTCTCGGCAGGAACTTTCCAGTTTGAATTGCAATCGTATTCCCAGATGTGTCGCATGCTCCACATCGGCGAGGAATAGGCCTGCGCGACTTCTTCGTAAAATGGATCCATCCATTGACGAAGCGAAACGGCGTTTGCGTCGAGCGAAACGAAAAGCAGGTCTCCGCAGGCTTCAAGCCGAAACATGTTGAGACGCGAGTGCTCGCGATCCCATGGACGAAAACAACGAGCCTCCGGGATTTTAGCCGTGCATCCCTGATCATCGTACTCCCAGCCATGGTACTGGCATCGCAGGTTCGGCTGATTGCCGGTCGCAGCATCTGTCAGCATGCAGTGCCGATGCGAACAGATGTTTTCGTAAGCCAGAAATCGTCCGCCGGAATTTCGAATCAGAATCGGGTGACCAAACAAATCCAGCGTCAGAAAGTCTCCATCCCGTGGCAGTTCCGATTTCGCCGCCACGAACTGCCATGAAGGACGAAAGATCTTCTCCAGTTCGAGCTGATAGTGCTGCTCTGAATAATAATGTTCCGGGCTCAGCAGATGCCTCAAAGAATGTTGGTGTGTGAACATCGAGGAAATTCAGGTCTGAGAGCGGATCATGAACAGATTGACGAAAGTGAAGTTGGGGTGACATTTGGTAGCCGATTCTGACGGGCTGGCCATTCATTTGCCAAGCTTAGTTGAGCAGAAGTTGCTGTTTCCGATATGTTGATCGCGCGAAACGCAAACTGCGATTCATCGCTCGTAGCCGCCGCAGGCATCATTCCTGCTTTACCTCAGTTCCTGTCTTTGAAGATCCTGCGTTTGCGAGCTCAGCATCAAGCCATCGACACCAGGCCCAACGGGCCGGCCATTCCGCGGGGACTGGACACGAACTGCCGGCCCGTTGGGCCTTCGATTGTGGTGATGGACCGATTCCTGGGCCGTTGGCCCAGGCTATTGGAACTGCTGGCCCTTTGGGCCGGAATCGCAAACGCTGGCCCGTTGGGCCGAAACACAGCAACTCCGCATTTGGCCCCAATGCGTTCATTTTTTCCGGCAAGGCACCACGACTGCACAAGGATGCGATCATGACACACGTTTCGACTTTTCATTCTGCGCGAGAACGACGAGACTCCACCGACAGACTTGTCGATCCTCGACCTTGACACAGAATGCTCAGAAATGCCAGACCCGAAAGACCAATCGCCAGCAAAACAGTCCGGAGGCGGTCATGTTCGTATTCTGATTGGACTTGCCGCCGGCGTCATTGCGGGGCTCATCGCTAATATCTGTCAACAGCCGGATCTTGGCGGCGGGTTAGTCCAGCAGTACCTTGGTGGCGTGGTCTCATTCATTGATCGCGTCTTCTTCGACTCGGATCCGGCCGGTCGGACACAGTTCGTGGCCCTGCTGGTCTCAATCGCCGGGCCCATCGGGAAGTTGTTTCTGCGTCTGATGCAAATGATGGTTCTGCCATTGGT
This sequence comes from Candidatus Kuenenia sp., assembly GCA_043722015.1. GTDB lineage: Bacteria > Planctomycetota > Planctomycetia > Planctomycetales > Planctomycetaceae > SXXK01. The sequence goes on from JAYSPO010000643.1 coordinate 8,994, forward strand.
TGTGTCCGCCCTGTTTCTGGCTGTTGTCGATGTCGGCGATCTTCGGAAGCTGGGCCGTATCGGGCTCACAACGCTGTTCTACACCGCCATTCTGTCCATCTCCGCCGTGTTGATCGGGATCACGCTGGTGAATGTGGTTGAGCCTGGACGAACGATTTCGCCGGCAGTCCGCGATTCCCTCAAGGAGAAATATGCGGCCACTGCTGACGAAGGTGTGAAGAAAGCTGATGCAGCGAAACCGCTTGGGCAGACACTTGTTGATCTCCTGCCAGAGAACCCTCTTCAGGAAATGGTCGGGGCCGTTGATGGGTCATCCAAAGGAAACGGGATGCTGGCTGTGATGTTCTTCGCGCTTCTCTGCGGCATTGCCGCAACCACTTGCCTTGAAGACACGGCAACCCTGGTCGGTACGATGCGCGGCGTCTATCAGATCTCGATGACGGTCATAGGCTGGGCTCTGAAACTGGCACCATTGGGGGCCGGATGTCTGGTGTTTGTCGTCACAACTCAGATGGGGCCTGATATTCTGAGAGCCTTGGCAGCTTTTGTCGGCGTTGTGCTGGGAGGCCTCGCCATCCACCTTGTGTTCATTTACTCAACAGTGCTCTGGATCTTCGGAAAGCGGTCGCCTCTGGCGTTCTTTCGGAGTATTTCCGATGCCATGTTTGTCGCCTTCAGTACATCATCATCCAGCGCGACGCTGTCGACATCACTCAAAGTGGCTCAGGAAGAACTGAAACTCCGGCCGGAGATATCGAACTTTGTGCTGACCGTCGGTGCGACAGGAAACCAGAACGGCACCGCGCTCTTTGAAGGCGTGGTCGTGCTGTTTCTGGCGCAGGTTTTCGGAGTGGAACTGCATTTCGGACAGCAGATCACCGTCGTCCTGATGTCGGTGCTGGCAGGAGTCGGAACGGCTGGAGTGCCTGGCGGTTCCATTCCGCTGATTATCGTCGTATTGAAATCCGTCGGAGTTCCGGCGGATGGAATTGCCATCATCCTCGGCGTGGACCGATTGCTGGATATGTCACGTACGCTGGTCAATGTCGTAGGAGATCTGGTGGTTGCCGCTTGCGTCGATGCTTCCGCGTCCCGTGCTCTGAAATCCGCCGGGGGTTCACACGCGGCCTGATAGAATCCGGCGTCATTTGAAACTCGTCGGCGGCCACCCTCGCGGTTTGTGCCGCCACGCCTGGCCAGTTTGTGACTTTGTAGGGTGTGACAAGCGACAGCGCAGGCACACCATGACTGGAATTCGGTGTGCCTGCGCGTTGCTTGTCACACCCTACAGATTGTGCATCGTCAATAACTGGCCGAACGTGTCTGTGCGGCGGACAGCTCTCCACCGGAATCGATACAACCGCTACACTTTAACAGATCTCAGGCAAACACGGGGGTCTGGTTGACCTTGCCGGTTGGAGTTGTACTGACGGCGGTTTTCTGGTCGATCATGAAGTTTGAAGGGGCTTCAAAATGGGTCAGGAACCAATAGTGCCGAGCACCCTCCGGGCCATTTGGCTATTGGTTCCTGACCCCTTTTTGAAGCGAGCAACAGGATCGCATTCCTGATTCATACGAAAAGCATCGAGGCTTAATCATGGTGAAAGTTGCCATCGAATCCACCGAAACTCCGGAAGAACAGCAAGGCAAAAAATCGAAGCCAAAACCCGCGAAGAAATCTCGCTGGTTCCTCAAATTGTGCTTGCTGTTGATTTTCCTCATCGTGGCTGCACCGAGCGCTGTGTCGCTCACTGGTTCGGTGCCGACTGTCATGCAGAAGTTCAACCCGAAGCTGGCAGACGCAGTTTCGTTCGGCAGTGTGAAAATGCACTGGTGGGCTCCGGTGGAAATCACGAGCCTGAAAGTACTGGACCTGAGTCAGCCGCTTCAGCCGGACACTCAAAAATCCAAAATGCCCGTCTTGTGCGAAATCGAACGCATCACCACGATCGAACCACTCTGGCGGATCGCGTTGAACAGCGGCCGTGGCACCGGGATCGTGGTGAAGTCGCCACGTCTGACACTGATCGCAGACGACCGCGGCACGAATCTTGATCGCACCCTGGCAGAACTCTTCGGCGAATCCACTGATACCAGCAACGACCGGTTTCCGTTTCG
>JAYSPO010000644.1:0-2845 GCA_043722015.1 Candidatus Kuenenia sp.
ATCTGGCAGACCGCAAATTCCGCCTGGAGCTGGAATAGTCGTTACTGGCGCACTTTGGGCGCGGCGTGGGGAGGCATGATCTCGTCCGCCGAAGATCTGGGGCGACTGGCAACGTGTCTGCTGAATGATGGTGAATCCGAATCGCCTGGCCTGGCGGCGAACACGATCTGGAACAGCGCCGTCGTGCGCGCCTGCCTGTCCAATCAGACTCGGCACATCGCTGCACTCTCCGAAGCCGACCGAGTCCAGCGCGCGTGGGGATTCGGGTGGCGGCAAAACTGGCTGGATCACTCCGCCACGTTCAGCGATTTCCTGGCTGCCGACGCCATCGGACATTGGGGCGCGACCGGTACGATGATGTGGATCGAACCGGCGACGTCCCGATGGTGCGTCATTCTGACGACGCAGCCATACGAACAAAGCCAATGCGTGATTCAGCGCATGTCAAATGTTGTCGCTGTGGAGTACACCACGTAATCAGACTTTGCGGCGGGACAGTTCGTAAACTGGCCATTCGGTTCCGCAATCGTTGCAATGGAAACCGACGATGGTTGCCGTGCCTGGAACGGGAAGTCGATTCTTAGGGCTGATGAGGGCATCTGCCAGTTCAAGTGGTTCGATATCGTGGAGCGAGCACGCAGGACAGCAGTTGTTCTGCTGAATGATGCGGGCCCGGTCTGCGGGTTCCATGAACCGACCGCTGATCACCACGGAGCGACGAGCGCGATCAATCGGAATGATGTCTTCAAATGCGCCATCGGGAAGACGGTTCTGTGGCACATCCCTGCCGGACGATTCGACGTTGCCAAGAGTATCTTCGTTGGGCGAAAACAAACGCAGGCGAAAACTGTTCATCGTGGTTCCTCCATGAAACACAAGATCGAGTACAGAAAAACAGGATCAGTCAACCGCTTCAACGTTCCTTGTTGAAACACATCCGGTGCACAACGTACACAATATTTTTTGTGTGCGATGCTCGACTGAAGTTCTGATCGTTGATTGAGAGAGACGTTTTGAAACATCAACGAACCAGAGCAGAACTCTACCCGCAGTCGCTCACGAACTCAAGCACTCAGTTTATGATTTGAATCCTGGCAAGTTGCAGCAAATAGGAGGTTGTTGCGGCGTTTGTGAATCGGAGACAGGAACATTTGGCGTTCAGTCGCGAAATCCGTTAGCATTCCGACGCTCGAATTGTGCATCACTTAGATTCCAGTGGTTGATTTAATGGGGTCAGACCCCTTCATGACGGCCATTAAATCAAAACAACGCCTTTCCCCAGATTCCCCGGAACACCCTCAAATGCCCGTCTTCCTTGGCATCGATATCGGAACCAGTGGCACAAAGACGCTTGCGATGCGAGAGGACGGCGAGATCCTTGCTTCGGCAACGGAAGAATATCCGTTGAGCAGTCCCAAACCAGGCTGGTCCGAGCAGGAGCCGATTGATTGGTGGACAGCATCCGTGAATTCGGTCAAACGTGTCATGAAGGCCGCCAAACTGAAGCCAGCCGATATCGGGGGCATCGGCCTCAGCGGCCAGATGCACGGCAGCGTTTTTCTGGATAAAACCGGTGGTGTGATCCGCCCCGCGCTCCTCTGGAATGATCAACGCACGGCCGCTGAATGTGCAGAGATTGAAACGCGCGCTGGAGGTCGCACTAAGCTGATTCAGATGGTCGCCAATCCCGCTCTCACGGGTTTCACTGCGCCGAAGATTTTGTGGCTGCGGAATAAGGAGAAAAAGAACTTCGACAGAACCGTGCAGGTTTTGTTGCCAAAAGATTATGTTCGATATCGTCTGACGGGCGACTTTGCGACGGAGGTCAGTGATGCCTCCGGGACTTTGTTGCTGGATGTGGTGAATCGTCGGTGGTCAAAGACGCTGCTGCAGAAGTTGGATCTGGACGCGAAGTTGTTTCCGAGAGTCTACGAATCCGAAGACATCACCGGCGTACTCTCTGACATCGCCGCAAAGGAAATGGGACTCAAGCCAGGCACGCCGGTTGTGGGTGGTGGTGGTGATCAGGCAGCCAGTGCGATTGGAAACGGGATTGTCGGTCGTGGTGTGGTTTCAGCCACTATGGGAACCAGCGGAGTTGTGTTTGCGCACAGCGACGAGGTGCAGGTCGATCCGGAAGGTCGACTCCACACATTCTGCCACGCCGTTCGCGGCAAGTGGCACGTCATGGGATGTGTGTTGTCAGCCGGCGGCAGTCTGCAGTGGTTTCGAAATCAATTGTGTCAGGCGGAAATCGCTGCGGCAAAAAAGCAGAAGATCGATCCGTATGAATTGATCACAGCGGAAGCGGCAACGGCACCGGCAGGCAGCGAGGGACTGTTCTTCCTGCCCTACCTCACAGGAGAACGCACGCCGCACGCCGACCCGAACTCACGCGCGTCGTGGATTGGTCTGAGTCTGCGTCATGGCAAGAATCATATGGCACGTTCTGTGATAGAAGGCGCCACCTATGCCATGCGCGACACGCTGGAGATCATCAAGTCGATGAGTATTCCGGTCAAAGAGATTCGCCTGTCCGGCGGTGGCGCTCGAAGTCCGTTCTGGCGACAACTGCAGGCCGACATTTATGGTCAGCAGGTGGTCACGATCAATGCGTCTGAAGGCCCAGCCTACGGTGTTGCGTTGCTGGCGGCATCGGGGACTGGTGCCTACAAGGATGTCGTCGAAGCCTGTCAGGCCACGATTTCCGTGGTGACAAGAACACCGAACAAAGCTGCCGCAACAAAGACTTATAACGCGGCGTATCCGGTCTATCAGCAGTTGTATCGATCGCTCAAAACTGACTTCGCATCGATTCAAAAGCTGATTCAGTAAGGATCATCCA
>JAYSPO010000645.1:0-2787 GCA_043722015.1 Candidatus Kuenenia sp.
TGAACCTGGGGCCGTTCCTCGATGAATGGTCACATGTTCGCGGATGACGGTGCCATCGCCGATTTCAACCCCGCTCGCCTGTCCGGTGAAGGCTCGATCCTGCGGTGTGTCGCCAATGACAGCGCCGGTATGAATCGCGCAACCGGCTCCAATAACCGACCCTGCAAGAATGTGACAATGGGGGCCAAGGACTGTGCCCGGGCCAATCCGAACTCCAGACTCGACCACACAGAATGCCGAGACGACTGCCGTCGTATCAACGTCGGCCATCGAGTCCACTTGAGCCAAAGGGTGAATCTGCATCATGATCTGATTTCTCGCCAATGAGTTCGCTCGAATTCGAGCGCAGCCTGGAGAAGCCGTCGGCCTGAATTTGGTACGGCTGGGAGCACTTCGGTCAGCGGGGAGCTTTCTCAGCTCTCAACACTCGATCCGAGCAACGGTCGGCAGGACATGGACTAAATGCGCCAGACGCAGAGGCGCAAACTCACTGTCTGCAGGGAGGTGGAGTCTGCCGTCGTCCACGGATCGCAGATTTGGGTCCCTTGTCCGACAATACGCGCCCCTGCCAGCGTATAAGATTGCATGGCAGAAGGACCCATCGCGCAGAATGATGCATCGACGAGCGTTACGCCGGGAACGGCGTTGATCGCGAGATCATCAAATGGGGCGTCGGGAGGATTCTCTCGGCGTCCCTGACTGTCAGTCCGAATCGGACCGCGGTCGATATCATTATTGGGACGAACTCCCAACAACAGAACATGCCAGGCATGGGCTTCCGACACACTATGAATGGGCGTACCGCGACATTCCCCATCCAGGTCCAGGCAAGGAACTGGAAGATGCAGCGTATTCAGAACGAGAAACCACAACAGTAAAGCACGCACGATTGTACCTCATACTTCACCTCAGATTGTAATCCAATGATCGAGCAGCAGCAAGGTGTCGTTGGCGTAATCCGTCGTAATATGGTCGGACAACGCCACTTTTATTATCCCGCGCAGAGTGGTCACGGAGATGGATGCACTTTTGTTGATGGGCGGGCTCAATTCGGCCGAACTTGGCACAGCGAAACAAGGAACCGATTTTCGGCAACAGGGATTGCCCAATTAACTTGAGGAGAGTTCGAAAAAATCAGTGTTGCCAGCGGCCAGACAGACTGGCCCATGAAACACATGAAGTTATGTGCGGATGCCGTAGATCCACAGAAATGCGAATTGACCATTTGCGGAGGAAGGAATCACGATCCGTAGATAAGCCATTTCTTACGTGGCGTTCATTCGCAACTTATAATGCTGTCGTAGAATGTCCGCGTCGCTGCTCACCCAGCCGACTGTCGGTTCGGTTGCAGCATTTGATTTCCCGGTAAGAAGGAACAGGTTCATGCGCGGAGCGATTTGGAGTAATGTCACATTGATGGTTCGGCTGATAGTTATTACGTTGGGCGTCGAACTCAGTCACACTGGTAGAAATCCTTTGAAAAATGTCACGCTTCCCGAAGTGCATTGACGATCGGAACAGTTGCCGCCTGAATTGCGGGTGCTAGCCCCGCAACAACGCCCACAGCCAGCGAAACTGCCGTTCCTGAACCGGCCAGCCACCATGACGGACGAAATGCGATCGTCGCACCTTCGGCACCGATCGCGAAACCGCTAACCGCCAGTAAGCCCAGGGCAATTCCAGTTCCTGCGATACCACCAACGACGCACAGAATTGTACTCTCTGCCAAAACCAGTCGCATCGCTCGCATCGGACGCACGCCGATTGTCTGCAACACTGCGTATTCCTTAATGCGATCCTGTACGCTCATGACCGTGGTGGTGGCGACCAGCGACAGAACCAGTCCGACACATGCATAGCCAAGCCAGTGAGCGAATCCGATCAGATCCACCAGATCGGACAGCGTGCTCGCCTGGAAAGCCCCTTTGCGACGAGTTGTCGTCGCGACAGGTCCGGCCCGCAGAACTTGGTCGATCTCTGACGCGACCACATCAGGGTCGGCATCATCGGTGAGCAGAACTTCATGCTGCGTCACCAGCCCGGCAGCATCCAAACCACGGGTGTATTGCAGGAATTCAAGGCTTGTATAAATCAGGTTTTCTTCAGACGGCACCGTTGACCGAAAGACGCCGGCGACGTTGACGGACAGATCGCCGATCGAAAACTGATCTCCGACGTTCAATCCTCGACGCTGGGCTACATTGCGACCGACAATCGCTGCGTCACGGCGAGAACCGAATGCGGTCCATGATCCTTCGACAAGTCTGACGGGCCTCGTTGCCTGAATCTGATCCGGAGCGGCACCGTTGAATACGACAATGTCGAGACTCGCCCGACAATTGTTCGTCCATACCTGAATCGGCATCACGTCGCGAACGCCTCGAACTTCCCTGATCTTTCGCGAATAGTCTTCAGGCAATCGACTGCTGGTCGGGCAAAATCGATTCTCCTGAAACACTATCAGGCTGCGATCAGCGTCCGATCCGGTCGTCAGCCGTTGCAGACCTTCCTGTACTGAGCCGACAAAGCAAAAGACAAACATGGCCACCGCCGCACCCGTTACGGTCAGCAGAGTGCGAGTGCGGTGCCGCCACAGTGTTTTCAAAACGTAAGTCAGCATTTGGGATGGCCAGGAGACGAGGGACGAGGGACGAGGGACGAGGGACGAGGGACGAGGGTCGAGGGTTGAGGGTCGAGGCGTCGTCTCTCGTCTCTCGTCTCTCGACTCTCGACTCTTTGTCAAGAGATGGACAGGCTATTTCGCAGGCCGGAAAGCATGCGGGAGAG
>JAYSPO010000646.1:0-3390 GCA_043722015.1 Candidatus Kuenenia sp.
TCAGGGCCTTAACCGGTTCGTCCAGCATCCGTTCCAGCCAAAGTTCCGCCGGTTTTTCAGAACGTAGCGAGATGGATTCATACTTCTTCTTCCGGCTCAGTGTCAACGCGCGCCAGACATCAGCCGGTGGGTAAATGACTGGTGGCTCATCCGGGAAGGGAACTGCGGACAAATCCACCTGATACAGAGTTTCCAGGAAACGGTCCTGTCGCAGATACCTGAGGCGATACACTTTGCTCAATTGATCCTGTGCGACAGCCATCATGAATGCCTGCGTGGCAGCTCCGTTACCAGGTTTCATATCCAAGGCAGTTTTTGCCACCACTTGAGCGTCGTTGTAAGCTTCGATGTCGCCATGTTTACCACGGTCCAGCAGACCGCGAACCTGACTGATCAAAGTCTGCAAACGTTCCTCTTCCAGCCGCATTTCCGTGATTACGCGGCGTTCAGCTTCCAGCACCGCACGCGATTCGCTCTCGACACGCCGATCAATGGCAACCTTTTCCATGCGAGACTGCACAAAGCTGATGGCGTCGATCACCCGACGTTCCAGTTCGTTACGCTTCTCCGGTGCCAGCTCCGGAGCTGAGCGTACGGTTTCCAGGATATCCTTCAGGCGAGTCAGCGAAAAATCAGGCTGATCTTCGGCAATTTCTTTTGCTTCCGTGATGGCCGCCATGGTCAGCTGCGTCAACTGTTCAGTGCGAATCTGAATCTCTTCTTCCGACCTGTCCAGAACTCCACTGTCACCCGGCTGCGGAGGTCCCAGGGTGTCATCGCCGGATGCCGATTGTGGCACCTGTGCCGGAGCTGGGGTTGCCGGGTCAGCGAGTTCATCCAGCAGTGCCGTCAGGCGCACATCGCCACCGGCAAGTCTGCTGGCACGTCGTGCGACATCGAGCGCACGAGCTGTTTCACCGTTCTCGGCAAGTTGACGCGCCGTCAGAATCCCACGATTGACTGACGCCGCAAGTTCAGCTGACACCGACTGCAGACCTTCGATCCCGACGATGGGTGCATTCAGCCCCTGCGATGAAGCGGCACGTTCGAACAACATCCGAACTTCATTACCGGATGCATTCTCAGTTGCCGTAGCCGTCCAACTGCAGGCGTGGCCACTGGCATCGCTTGCTGTCAGCACCAGTTCGCGGGCTGGAGCACCCTTTCCAAAGACAACTGTGTGTCGATCAGAGCGCAATGCGACTTTCGATGGACAGGCCAGCGAAAGGGCCAGATCGTTTGAAGCGAGGTTGCTCACAAATTCCGGTGCTATCGAAATGGCATCGGACAATTCCTGAGCCACCACGGGGGCAGCATTTCGAGTGGGATGCTGACTAGTTCCACCGGTCTGATTGGCCAGAATGCCTGAGAGTTCCGTATCAACTTTGGGTCCCAGCAAAATTGCATGGAACGAAACTTCTGCGTCGTTCATGCAGGCCACAATCTGTGACAGATCATTTGAACTCAGTAGGTTCGCAGAACTGACCCCGTCGCCGATGTACAGCAATGATGCTGGTAGTTCCGCGTCGGCCAGTGCCACGGCTTTCCTGAGCGACGCGGCAAGATCTGTCGCTCCCATCGGAGTGCGTTCTGACAATTTCTGAATCGCCGCGGCAAACTCGGTCGAACCCGGTGCGACGAAATCTTGTGAGAGGGCTTCGAATGTGGAATCGACCGCAACGACCAGAACCTGATGATCCTGCGGCAGCACGCTGGCAAGTGAGTTTAACACCTGCAGGCTGTGCTCGCGAAATTTTCCAGTCTGACTGGCAGACGTATCCACCAGGACGATGTGTCGTTTAATTGAAATCGGAGGACGCAGCGACTTAATCGCTACGGCAAAGTGACTGTCCGCACTATGCACAGTGCGAAAAACCAAGGCATCCGTCCCAGGCTGTTGCGGATCTGAATCCGCCAGCACGGCATGACACAGAGCAGACAGGCCAAGACCGAGTGAACAAAAAGAACCAGCCAGATGCCGCATAAAAATTCCCCTTCAGGTTCTACACTGCGAACCATTTGTCGGACACATTCTGCACCCCACTCGTTGCGCACGATGCTCCGCGCCGAGTAGTCTACAGTCGTTCTCGGATAACCGGAAAAGGAAATCCCTGTAAAAACTCTCAGAACTTGAGAGCCGCCGCCAAGTTACCGATAGTTGCCGTTGAAGCCGCTGAACCCCTCAAAGTCAGACACCCCGAATTTGGAGTTTGCCAGCCGGGTTTTACGAATCGGCCAGATATACCCTAAGGCATTCAAAAAATCTGTCGTAGGTAATTTAAGGCGACTGATAGACCACCTTTGCTAACGGGAGTTGACACGAATTTCTGAGCATTTGTCAATCGTGAGCTGGCGACTAGACCCTAAACGAGCGACCTGTGGAGTGCGGTGACTCGTCACCGCTTTCTTTTTCAAGTAACTTGGCTTAGGAAACGATGTTCGTTTGCGCGGTCGATTTCACCTGAAATTGAAATGGATTGCTTGCTGTTTTTCCACGTTGATTGACAAAAATGCCGTATTTGAGAGGCAAAGCGGCGACAAGTCGCCGCACTCCAAATGACTGTCGTTTGTTTCAGCATTAGAGGCTCGCTGATCTCTTTATTCTTGATTAACGAACTTTGTCCGTCATCGTCCGGGCAGATTGCATCAATTTTTCCGAATATTCCGTCGATAAGATGTCCGAGGCGGCGGAAGACATGGTGATATTCTGACAAAAACCGGTCGCCGTCAGGGCGGGGTGCTTCATGGAGCGGCAGACCGGTGCTTTTCTGCTCGGAACCATTTTCCTTGCCAGCGCGATGCTGTTGGCGGTACCGCATGGGGAAGCCGAATCAGGATTTCGGCATCCGGGCGAGCGTGTCGGCGTCGGTGAGCGCGTCGGCGTCAGTCACTCTGTACAGTCATCCAACTCATCGCACTGGATGAACGCAACAGCTCTTCGGCAGCAGTCGGCAATTACGAATATGTCGCTGCGACCTGCGCGCGCCGTTCTGAAGAACCTGTCGCGAGGCACGCAGATCGTGGTGGGGAGCCTTGACGTGTCCGGGGGACGTCATGGGTTCTCGGTGACCGTCGGCAGCGATGATCCAGGGTGGAGCGAATCAATGCCGGTCGAATCGCTGCCAGTCACTCGCTGTTCCGTCAATGACATTCGTCGCCGGAGAAATCAGAAAGGCCTGTTTAGGTCAATGCTCTGCGGCGTGGAGACACAAGCATTCGACTGTCCCGTTTTGTTCGTAGTTCCGCCTTTAGGCGGCGATTCATCCTGCCCCGCCAGGGACATTCAGCCAAAATTCCGGCTAGTGCTTTGTCAAAGCAAGGATTGCGGGTTGGGTGGCCGGGGCTGGACTGAGCGGAGCGAAGGAAGCCCCGGGGTTTCGGGCTATCGCC
>JAYSPO010000647.1:0-3171 GCA_043722015.1 Candidatus Kuenenia sp.
TTTTCGGTGTGAATTCAAACGGAGTTTTAGAGGAAAAGTACGATGGCTTCAGCAGGACTTCCAACAAGCATGTATGGTTCCAAACCCGCTCCGTCGATGGAGGATCAGGACGCAGGATTGGACGTCTGGGGATTTCTGAAACGCAGAAAATCATTCTTGGTTGTACTGGCAATGTTGGGTACAGGCATCGGTTACATGATGTTCCAACGCCAGGTTCCGATTTATCGATCGGCCGCGCTGGTCCAGGTGATTCACAGAAATGCAGACTCTCGGATGGGTATGCTTGTCTCAGAACGAGACCTGAAGGATGCAGCTTTCGAAATCGGAAGCCCCAGCCTGCTTGCGCCGGCCTACGAAAAAAACAAACTCGGTGAACTGACATTGTTGCAGGGGCTTTCGCCCACGGCTGCGTATGATCGCATCGCCGGCATGACCCAGGTAAAGATCGGACTCGGCAGTGCGAATGTGGTTGAAATCGCGGTTCAGGGTGCCCGTGCCGACGAGATCCCGCAGATTGCAAACGCGATCGCTGAAGAATACGTCAACAAGCAAATGGAGAACTACAGGGACGCGCGCAGCGATTTGGATACGATCCTGATGCGGCAGAGAGAGTCACTGCATTCAGAGTTGAAATTAAAGGAAAAGGAGTACAACGAATTCCGCGAACGATCTGGCTTGATGAGCGACGGCAGGAATCCGCATCGCGAACGCCAGCAGTCTTTTCTGACACAGTTGTCATCGCTCTCATTGGAAGAGACGAGTCTCAAAGCGGAGTTATCCACTCTGGAAGAGGCCGTGAAAAGCGGTGGCTCTCGCGAAGCGATCCTGATGGCGATCGGAAAGTTGAGTGACAATTCCGCGACCGGTGCAGTGGCGACCCAGAGAGTTGACGATGCGGCCAACAGCAGCAAAAGTCTTGAAGAACGTATGATTCCGCTGCTGTTGGAACAAAAGGAGTTGGAGGCGAAACACGGGAAGGATCATCCAAAGGTCAAAGCGATGGAGCGTCGGATTGAGTTCACTCGTCAATTGCTGCAGAAATTTGCAGCCGCAGACCAGGCAGACCCTGCCACACTGTCCACGGCAGAACCTGCCACAGATTTTATTGCCATTTACCTCCAGTCACTGCGTCAGCAGATGCAGACGATTGCGAGAGAGCGTCAGGATCTTGAGACACAGGCCGCTGAGGCAGAACGACTCGCTCGCGCACTCGGAAATGATGAAAACGAAGACAGAACCAGAAAGAACGAAATCGATCGACTGACAAAACTGTTTGACAATGCGTCGTCAAACGTTTCTGAAACAAATATGAATGCCGATTTAGGCGGCGTCAAGGCGCAGATTCTTACGCCTGCACGTCACGGCGGACTGGTTTATCCAAGTCTCAGTCAATTCCTCAGTATGGGGGGATTCCTCGGTGGATTCCTTGGATTAGTCCTTGGATACCTGGTTGAGATTGCTGACAAGAGTTTCCGGAAACCGGAAGATGTCATCCGGGAATTTGGCGTGCCCATCGTGGGTCACATTCCTTTCATGAAAGCAGAGCAACTGAAGGGGGGGAAAGCGAATATCGGAATGGACAGGACGGCCGTCTGCGTTCACCAGCCTCGATCCCGTCCGGCGGAAGCCTATCGTTCCGTGCGAACGGCCATATGTTTCAGCGCATTGGGCAGTTCGCACCGTGTGATTCAGATCAGCAGTCCTGCAGCCGGCGATGGAAAATCAACACTCGCCACCAATCTTGCGATCTCATTGGCGATGTCAGGCAAACGCACGATTCTGGTGGAAAGCGACTTTCGCCGCCCAAAAGTTCATAAGTTGACAGGTGTCGAAAACAAGTCCGGCATCGTCGACGTACTGCGTGGGGACGCAGAATTGACTGATGCCGTGCAGAGTACACCAGTCGAATCGTTCTTTGTCCTGCCATGTGGCAGTCGTCCGAAGAATCCTGCGGAGCTGTTGTCGAGACCTGAATACGAGCAACTACTTGAGGTTCTGCGGGAAAAATATGACTATGTCATCATCGATACTCCGCCGATCCTCGCAGTGACCGATCCAACGAGCATCGCGCCACGTGTCGATGGTGTGCTGCTGGCCATGCGTTTGAGTCGCCACACTCGAGACCTGGGACGCCGGACGCTGGAGCAGTTGCGAGATGTCGGGGCGACTGTGTCCGGGATCGTGATTAACGGCGTAGAAGAGGCCGACGGCTATGGCTACGGGAGTTACCGCTATTCCGATTATAAGTATTACTATAAGAGCTACGACTATGGCTACGGTAAAGGAGGCAAAGGGAAAGACGACTACTTCGCTGAGGACAAGTCAGAAGCGGCCACGACCGATGCCGACGTCGTGCTGTAAATACACCTCGCGTGGACTGCAATGAGATGAGTGAAAGAATTGGCGAGCGGCATGCGTCAGCTTGCCGGTACAAGAACGAGGTACCGATGGGCTCACTCCGCTCCGGGCGCCGGACTCATTTTCGACCGCGTACAGATTAATGCATACCCCTCTTTGATTCCCTCCGTGATCTCCGTGCTCTCCGTGGTGCAGTCTGCGGTTTGATTTTTTACCACGGAGGGCACGGAGAACACCGAGAAGTCAGAAACGCTGGGAAACGAGTCACGGATCGTTTAGTTCACGTCCTTATGCTCCGCGCAGTCATGAGTGAGACAATTGGCGAGCGGCATGCGTCAGCTTGCCGGTACAAAAACGAGTTACCGGAGGGCTTACGTTGCTCCGCGAAGATTTTCAGGCGACGCTTTGTAATGGTTGTTTTCGTGCATAAACTTCGCCCTAACCGGGGTTCGGCCTCGGCGAGGGGCGATTCGATTAGTAGCCGTCACGCTCCGACGTGACGAGCCTTGAACAGGGCCACATCAATGAAGACCCCGCGACGATTGATCTTAAGCCCTTTGCGAGCCGTCTGATCGAGGCGCCTTGTTTCGGTTCATGAATGTCGATTGACAAATGCTCATCACGGCGGAGCGTGATGGCTACTTTGGGTAGCGGGCAAAGCCCGCCCCAGGCCCTCAGTGGTGCAATCTGCGATTTGATTTTCTACCACGGAGAACACAGAGAACATGGCGCGGGCTTCGCCCGCAACCCAGGTTGACGAGATGTCAGTCGCAACGAGCGTGGTTGCGTTCTGCTCTTATTTCTTGTGAGTCT
>JAYSPO010000648.1:0-10998 GCA_043722015.1 Candidatus Kuenenia sp.
TCTGAATGACGGTATCCAATGCAACTTTGAACCCATCAACGCAACTCCGAATTCCCCAGAAATTCCCCGTGTCGCCACTAAAATCCGAGAAGAACCAAAAATGTACATTTCGTTGTGACATTTTGCGGTCGAAAGGCGTCTGAATGGTGTTCGAATGATGGAAACCCGTGACGGGGGATGTCTAGAATAAAACGGAGTGCGTTTCAGGCGGGCTGCTGACCAGCGAAAAAATGATCAGCAGAGCGGCGTCAGACACTCAATCATCATAGTAATCTGTTTACAGCTTTGCCGGAGTTGACGATGAGCAATTTTTCCTGGCTTTTGCGCTGCGTGTTCTTTGCCGTCTTATCAGCATCGCTTGCGATGCCTGCCGGCGAAGCTCGATCTGCAGATGCTCAGGATGAGTTGCAGCAACGTCAGATACAGCTCTCAAACGCCTTGAAAAAAGTGCGAGAGGCAGTTGTTGGTGTCTCAGACGGAATGGGTGTTGGCAGTGGAGTGATCGTCAGCGCCGACGGAATCGTGCTCACGGCGTCTCATGTGGTGACGACACGCAATCGACGGTCATCAGCCACGATCACCATGGCGGATGGTCGCCAGTTTGCGGCGACGGTGCTGGGGAAAGATCGCGATTCCGATGCCGCAGTTCTGCGAATCAACGAATTGCCGAATGACAAGTCAGGTTTCCCGTTCGCGAGTATGGGTCGGACGTCTGAATCAAAAGTGGGCGAGTATTGCTTCGCCATGGGACATCCCGGGGGATACCGTCGCGAACGCGAAGCTCCGGTACGTTTCGGCCGAATCCTGTCGATCGGCAATCGTACGGTCGTGTCAGACTGCGCCATTCTGCTTGGAGATTCCGGCGGTCCTCTGTTCAATATGGATGGCAAAGTGATCGGTATTCACAGCATGATCACGAGTTTGATCATTGAAAACCGACATGTGTCAATCGACAGCTTCCATCACGATTGGGATCGATTGCTGGCTGGCGACCGTTGGGGCCATTTGCGATCTACGGATAATGACCTCGCGCAATCGGGATTTTTTGGTGTCCATCTGAAGTGGAAAGATTTCACCCCGGTTGTTGCGGATGTCATCCCGAACTCGCCGGCTGAAAAAGCTGGCCTGAAGCCGGGCGATGTTCTGTTGACATTACAAAAAAGCAGGATCGCTGATCGGCTGGACCTGAGTACTACGCTGGACCTGCTGGAGGAAGAGCAGGAGATCGAGATCGGAATCCTTCGCGATGGCAAAGAAACCAGTCTCGCGCTGGTGACAGGCGACGATGCTGAAGACATGCAGAACTCAGACGATGAGGACGCTCCGCAACGTGGAACAAACCGCGCGGAAGATCCGGATCGGGAACAGGAGATCATGGACCAGTTGAGTGAGAACCGCACGATCGGGACATTTGAAAAGCGGTCTGCAGGTGAGCTAGGTCATTTTTCTGCAGCGGTTAAGCCGAATCAGAACAGCATCGTCTCGATCCGCGACGGCGGTTTACTGATGTGTCTGGGCACGGTGATGTCCGCCGATGGATACATTCTGACAAAAGCCAGTGAACTGCATGGCGCGATTGATCCGGAAGTTATTCTGCCCAGCGGTCGTCGTTTCAAGGCAAAGGAACTCGCAACTGACTACGCCTTTGACCTGATGCTGCTCAAAGTTGACGCCACGGATCTGCAGCCTGTGTCTCTGGAAGTGGAAAAGTCACCGAGCGTCGGCGACTTGGCGGTGCTGCAAAACGGCAAGGGTGAAGCACTGATGCCCACCGTGATCAGCGTGAAGACGCATTCCATGGAAGGCGCGAACAAGGCCTTTATGGGAATCCGGATGGAAGACGATGACAACGGCGTGCGGATTGTGCATATTTTGCCGGGCGGGGCGGCTCAACGAAACGGCATGAAGTCCGGGGACGTGATCATGTCTCTCAATGGACGCGCTGTCGATCGCACGGAGACTTTGATCGACGCGATTGGTGCGTTCAAGCCGGGCGATACGATCTCTGTCCGCTTCATGCGTGAAGACAAGATTCGCACGATGGACATTTTACTGACGTCCAAGTTTGTCAACGACGATACGATGCTGCCGTTGTACCGCGACCAGCAGTTCGAAGGTCAATTTGCGAGCATCCATGCCGGCGGTTTTCCCCAGGCCATCCAGATCGACGCCGATGTTTATCCTCGTCAGGTCGGTGGTCCGTTGCTGGGTCTGAATGGGAAAGCTGTCGGAATCGTGATCGCGCGTGCCGACCGTTTCCCGGCCTTCGCGATCCCTGCCGACGCTGTGGCCACCGTGTTTAAACAGCTGAAGATTGAAGCGAAGAACAAGGCGAATCCGTAGTACAGTGTGATTCGTGTTTTGATGTGTGCCACTGGCTCTGCCAGTGCTTCCTGCAAACGGGGATCACTGGCAAAGCCAGTGGCACACAACCCATCAATGAATCCGTGACCTGCCACTAACTTGACGCTTATCCCGGCATCGTTCCATGGGAGCGCGGCGGCTATCGCAAGACAGAACGACTCGACGTCGCGTTTCACACTTAATGACTACCAGTCACCGAGTTCCTGGGACAGTTCACACCAGCGTTCTTCGACTTCCGCCAGTTCTTTGGCGATCGTTTCGATCTGCGTGTGGAGTGTCATCGCTTTCTTTGCATCGGATGTACTCAGCATTTCAACGTTGAGCGCCTTGCGCTGGTCGTCGAGCCTGGCAATATTCTTTTCCAGGTTTCGAAGAGTCTTCCGCTGCTGGTGAATGTCTTTCCCGGATGAAGGCTTTTCAACCTTGCTGCCCGCGCCTTTACCCGCCGGCGCAGTCGCCATCCGGCCTGACGCACGCTCGCGTTCGCCGTCTTCGATTTCCTTATTCACGTAATAGATATAGTCGTCGTATTTCCCGACATAGTTCCTCGCGCGACCGTCGCGGACTTCAATGATGTTGGTCGCGATGCGACGCACGAAGTGGCGGTCGTGGCTGGTGAACAGGACAGTGCCTTTGTACATGAGCAGCGCGTCCGCCAGCGACTCAACGGTTTCAACATCCAGATGGTTGCCAGGTTCGTCGAGGACCAGAATGTTGTACGTCCCCAGCAACAGGCCTGCCATGCACAAGCGGGCTCGTTCGCCTCCGGACAGCACTTTGATGGGCTTTTTCGTATGGCCGCCGCGAAACAGCAGTGATCCTGCACAGGCCAGACAATCCTGAGTCGTCGTGCCTGGTTTTGCTTTGTATTCCAGGTATTCGAGCACTGTTTGATCAGGGGGCAACGTGTTATAGACGTGCTGGGCATAAACTCCGATCTCGCAGCCGTAACCCCACTTTACTTTTCCATCGACCGGTTTGAGCGAATCGACAAGTGTGCGCAACAGTGTCGTTTTTCCCTGACCGTT
Organism: Candidatus Kuenenia sp.; assembly: GCA_043722015.1. GTDB lineage: Bacteria > Planctomycetota > Planctomycetia > Planctomycetales > Planctomycetaceae > SXXK01. The sequence continues at coordinate 3,393 of JAYSPO010000648.1, forward strand.
GTCGCCCACGATCGCGGCGCGTTGCTGGTGTTCAATTTCCAGTTCGATGCCGGAGGCCACGGCCTTGCCTTCATAACCGATGCTCAGGTCCATACAGCGAACCGCAGGCCCCTGACGCGATTCAACCTGTGGGGGCCGAATTTGCGCCCTGGGCAGATCGACTTCAATTTCTTCCAGTGACAACCGGTCCAGTTGCTTCTGCTTCGAACGGGCCTGACTGGCGCCGGTCGCACGAGCCTTGTTCTTGTCGATAAATCGCTGCAGTTGTTTCTGCTTTGCCAGAACCGTAACGTTGGTTCGTTCAGCTCGGACCTTTTCTTCCTCGACCTGCTTCAGATATCCGGCGATCTTGCCGTTGTACATCGTCAAATGACCGCGATTGACATCAAGCGTCTGGTCGCATGTGGCCGTGAGGAATTCGCGATCATGCGAAACAATTAGACAGGCGGCTGGGAAATGCTTCAGGAAATGTTCGAGTAAGATCTGCGTACGCAGGTCGAGAAAGTTCGTTGGTTCGTCCAGCATCAGAAGATTTGGATCGTGTAACAGCAACGCTGCGAGTTTGACGCGAGTCTGCCAGCCTCCTGACAACGCCTTCACGGGACCAGTCAGGTACAATCCCTTGAGTTCAAATTCAGCCGCGACTTCGCCACATTTCCAGTCGGGTTGACCGCTGTCACGGATCAGAAAGTCGAGCGCAGATTCTTCCGGCAGAAATGGATCATGCTGCCGCAGGTAGCCGACGCGCAGATTTGGCGAACGCATGACGGAGCCGCTGTCCAGTTCTTCATCGCCGAGGAGCACGCGCAACAGCGTTGATTTGCCGGCTCCATTGCGTCCGATGAATCCGACCTTTTCGTTTTCGTACAAAGTGACGTTGGCGCTGTCGAGAAGCATCTGGTCGCCGAAACTCTTGACGCCGTCGGTGAGTTGAATCAAAACTGACATAGGATCGCAAAAAACCTGTTTTCTGGCACCAAATCGAATTTGAAAATGGCGGTTTACCCGCGTCATCGAAGTCCATCAAGGACGATCCTGCTGTTTTCCCGCCGTCGGGTGGGAATCGCCCGATTTTTAGCACAAAGGCGCTGGTCCTCAGTGATGCCTCAGGTCAAAAACGGCACTCTGACGTCGCTGGACTCTGCGAGTCGCAGTATAAAAACACCCGAACTCGGGAAATGTAACTCCTCGGAAGACGACTGGCCCGTTTGTGAATTTGTAGGGTGTGACAAGCGCCAGCGCAGGCACACCATGTCGGTCATTCGGTGTGCCTGCGCGTTGCTTGTCACACCCTACAAGTTGGGCATCGTTAATCACTGGTCGACCATTCTTCCCGGAATGGTTCCCTTTCGAGAATGAGAACTATGCCATACAACTCGTCTTTGTAGACAGCATAGTGATGAAAATGGATGTGAAAGAATTTCTCATGGTCTCAACGAGCGATACGACGGTGTTGATTTTTGGAGCGTCAGGCGACCTGACGTCCCGCAAGCTGATTCCTGCGCTGTTTCGATTGTCCCAGCAAGAGTATTTGTCGTCTCGCTGTCCAGTGATCGGGGTGGCACGGCGTCCGAAATCACATGACGAGTTCCGGACTGAAATGCGTGACACAGTCAAGGCGCGTTTGGGAGAGGACAAGTTTGATGCGACAGCGTGGGACGTCTTTGCGAAGCACCTGTTTTATCAGCAATTGGATATTACGAACCCTGGTGAGTACGCCACGCTCAACGCATCGGTTCAGGCGATTGAGTCACAGGTCGGGGCAGGAAATGCGTCGGCACGCATTGTGTATCTGGCCACCACTCCGGATCTGATTGCACCCGCCGTCGAGGGGTTGAGTGTGTCGGGTATGATTCCGCCACGAGATTCGGAATCGCTCCTGCGTGTGGTCGTCGAAAAGCCGTTCGGGCGCGATCTGAAGTCGGCTCAGGAACTGACTTTGACGTTGTCGCGGTATCTACAGGAAAGTCAGATTTACCGTATTGATCATTATCTCGGCAAAGAAACCGTACAGAATATTTTGCTGTTCCGATTTGGCAATGCGATCTTTGAGCCGTTGCTGAATCGCAATCACGTCGATCACATTCAGATTACAGTTGCCGAAGCGCTGGGCATGGAAGGGGCGCGTGGAGGATACTACGACACATCAGGCGCAATGCGTGATGTCCTGCAGAATCATGTGCTGCAGTTGCTGTGTCTGATTGCGATGGATCCGCCATCGCTCTTTCAGGCGAGGGAAATTCGCGACGAAAAAATGAAGGTGCTGCAGGCTCTGCGGCCGGGTATCAGTGGTCCGATCGGGAACTGGGCGATTCGGGGTCAGTATACAGCGGGGCTTGTCAATCGTCAGCCAGCCCTGGGATATCGGGAAGAGGATCGTGTCGATCCGAATTCGAATCGCGAAACATATGTGGCCATGCGCGTCGCACTCGACAATTGGCGCTGGGCAGGTGTGCCGTTCTTTCTGCGAACGGGTAAACGGTTACCGAAGCAGATGACCGAGATTGCAATCCAGTTCAAGAACCCTCCGTTAAATCTGTTTTCCACCGTCGAATGCGATGGCGATCTGTGCGATCTTGTGGAAACCAGACCCAATACATTGATCCTGCGAATCCAACCGCAGGAAGCAATCTCATTGCGGTTTTCAACCAAGCGGCCAGGGATGAACTATCAGGTGCAGCCGGTGTCGATGGATTTCGAGTATGGTGAACACTTTACGGCGCAGTTACCAGAAGCGTACGAGCGCCTTTTGCTGGATGTGATGCGCGGCGATTCGACGTTGTTTACGCGCAGTGATGAATTGGAAGCCGCATGGCGATTTGTGACGCCTGTCCTGGAATCATGGGAAAGCAGTTCTTCGGCTCCCGATCTTTACCCCGCCGGCACATGGGGACCAACATCTGCGGATAGACTGATTTCAGAAACCAAAGCGCGCTGGCGGGCACCGAAATGACGACCGATAAATCTCAGGCGAACGCACACTTATTACACGTCGTTCTTTCCCGGAGCGGAAGGCGACCGCAAAAAAGTTGCTGACAGAAAGACCAAATCGATGAAAAATACGACGTGCATCGTTGCCGTGCTGTGTGTTGCCTTCTCCGTACAAAACGCTGAGACTCAAACTGCTCCTGCTGAAAAAACATTGCCGCTGCAGGGCGAGGTGTTTCGTGTCGAGGGTCGCACGGCGTTCCTGATCTCGCCGGACAAGAAGACTTCCACTGACGCGACGCCCTGGGTCTGGTACGCGCCGACGCTTCCGGGTCTTCCGGGGACTGAGGAGCGTTGGATGTTTGAACGCTTCACGAAAGCCGGCATCGCGATCGCGGGGATCGATGTGGGCGAGTCCTATGGCAGCCCGGATGGCCGAAAACTGTTCTCGGCGTTTCATCTTGAAATGACCGAGAAACGGGGATTCGCACCGAAACCAGTGTTGCTCGGTCGCAGTCGTGGAGGCTTGATGGCTCTGGGTTGGGCCGTCGAGAACGCGGATAAAGTTGGCGGCTTCGCAGGGATCTATCCGGTTTGCAACATTGCCAGCTATCCGGGAATTCCGCAGGCCAGTGGCGCTTTCCAATTGAAACCGGAGGAACTCACGGCGCGGCTGGCCGAGCACAATCCAATCGACCGGCTGGCAGAGTTGGCCAGAGCAAAAGTGCCGCTGTTCGCAATCCACGGTGATATCGACTCCGTCGTTCCGCTCGAAGCCAATTCGGGCGAAGTACACAAGCGATATCAAGCTCTCGGTGGCGAAATGCAACTCATCGTTCCCGCCGGACAAGGTCACAACATGTGGCCCGGTTTCTTTCAAAGTCAGGAGCTGGTCGACTTCGTGATTGCTGGTGCGAAGTCCATGTGAACCTTGCCAGATTCAGATCCATCCTGAGCGGGACTTGTTGCTAAGAACTCCTAACAAAACCTGCGTGAGCCGCGACGTTTGTGGTTGCGATTCAGGCAGGAAGAGAGGAAGAGACGGGACACTCCGTCGATGACGAACGACGCAGCCCGGAAGTCCGGCACCACAGCGGCGGGATGACTCGCACCTGCCCGCACGCATTCAGGAAGTCGACCGCTGGCAACTCAAACGTGAATTCATCCTGAAGTCGAATATCGGCCATAGCGACTCTCAACCAGTTTCAGGGCCGTCCTCGCTACCTCCGGATCGCAAATTGCGCAGCATCCACCTTCACGCTGCGCAGCATTGCCCAAACCTTCCGCGAATGTTTACCAGAAGTGTCTTCACATCGATAATGCTTCATGGCCGTGCGACAGAAATGAATGTTCATCCTGCAAAGGAGTCTTTCCTGGCACGTGTCGCAATCCGGGCCAACAGCGTGGGAGACGGGCGACCGAAGGATGACTGTGCCGAAACCGCAGAAGTCATGTGCCGACGACTTTCTCCAAAAACTGCGGCAGGTATTCTCGCCACAGCTTCCATTCATGACCACCCTCAGTCTTGAGGTAATCGTGCTTTACACCTGCGGTTCGTAATTGCTCGACGAACTTGTCGTTCCGTTCAAGGAGGAAGTCCTTGTCGCCGATCGGAATCCACAGATGTTTCAAGGCGTTTGCAGCAGGCTCTGAGCCAGACAATGACGGATATTGTTGCAGCAATGCTGGCGTGTCGAGTTGCGGCGTTGCGGCACTGAATGCTCCGATCGAAGAGAACCTGTCGATATTTCTCAGGCCTGTATCCAGGGCATGACCACCTCCCATCGACAACCCGACGATCGAACGTCCGGCTGCGTCGGTTCGCACATGGAATTCCCGTTCGATGAAGGGCAGCAGATCTTGCATGACGTCTTTTTCGTACAGATCGTTGTTGTGCTGAAAATAATCGTCGGGACGTTCGCTGAGCTGAATCGGTTCGGGGTGACCGTAAGGCATGACGATGATCACGGGCTCAATCCGTCCGGCCGCGATCAGGTTGTCCGATATCAGGTGAGCCCGGCCGACATCAGTCCATGCCGTTTCATCATCCCCATAACCGTGCAATAACAGGACGAGGGGATATGTTGCATCTCTTGACGTCTCATAGCCCGGCGGCGTGTAGATCATCACGGGGCGTGAATGCCCAACGCTCGTGGACGGGTAAATCATGCGACGGACTGTCCCGTGGGGCACATCAGCAAACTCTGTCAGCAGCGGAGGTGTTCCTGGGATTTCTACCATACTTGCCAGCGTCAGCCATTTCTTGACCCACCGATTGGAAGGATCAATCATGTCGGTGCCATCGACTTTGAACGTATAGTCGTAAATCTGCGGAGTCAAAGGATCGCTGGTTCCTTCCCAGACTCCTTTGTCATTTTTCGTCATCGGCAGCTTCTTCCCGGCAAGCGACACTTCCACCTCCGTCGCTTTCGCCGCACGCAGCCGCAGTGTGACTCGACCATCGCTGTGAACTTCGGGAGACAAAAGACTCTGAGCAATGGCATCTGACATCAGGCAACCTGTGGCCAAAAGTAGACTGGTGATGAAAAATACGATTCGACGAAGTTGATGGAACAGCATGATCAGTAGACTCCTTGATAAAAGGGTTGACAGGAATGCGAGTCGCGGAGCGACGTCGCCTACGTAGCTCAGTCGCTCCGCGACTGAGATTCCGTGGAGCAACTGTTGCATTCCAGAAAACCACAGATCCCCTGTTTCACCACCGGCAATTCAGCCTGTCCCCATCTACTTGAGATGCGCGTCCGCAAAATTCAAATACTGGTCCCAGTCGTAATCCGTCACATCATGTTTTCCTGTTCGCTTGTGGTAGGCGACATCCACCTGCACGGGTGAATCTACGGCCGGCATCTTGTCGGACTCAAAGGCCTTCTTCCCAAACAAGCGGAACGCCGGGCCAGCGTGATACAGGCCCAGGAATTCTCCATAGGGATCTGCCCATGTGTCTTCTTCGGCACTCGCCACATACACCGGCCGTGGCGCGCTGAGCGCAATCAGCATGTGATTGTCAACCGGCATGGCAGCTTCGTTATTGTTGTACTTGCGATGGTTGATGCAGAACCAGTGCGGGAACGACGTATTGATGCGATTGACTGTCTCACCGAAGATTCGTTTATCCAGCGCCGCGCCGCCACAGCCGGATTCGTTGGCGATCACCATGGCGAATCGCTGATCCGTCGCACCGGCCCAGAGCGATGTCTTGCCCAGCCGTGAATGTCCGAAGACGGCCACCTTCTTTGCGTCGATCGCCTTGTCGGATTCGAGCACATCCAGCGCGCGGCTCAAGCCCCAGGCCCAGGCACTGATGGAACCACCCGCATCGCCCGCGCGCGGCGAATCGCCTTTTTCGAACAGAGAATGGATGCCGTTTTTGAATCCATCATCGACATCCGGATCGACATCGCCGTAGTAGATCGTGACCAGTCCGTAACCGCGATTGATAATCGTCGATACCGCCCAGCGACTGGCTTCGGAGCCGCGTGAAGCCTCCGTCGCCTTATTCTCTTCGATGCCCTGATCCTTGTTGTTTCGCATCCATGAATCTGTGAGATGAATCCGAGGATCTTTTTCAACTGCGTGATTGCCGTTAAAATTGTATCCGAGGAATGCGGGGACGGGCTTCGTGGCATTGACCGGCGTGTAGATCAGCAGATCCATTTGTGGCCCGTTGTCGTCGTCGGAAAAGAACACCGTCACTTCGCGGCGGAACGCCGTGCCGTCCAGAGCATCCGGCACGGACGAACGAACTTTCGTGCGGAGCGGAATCTTTCCGGCTGGCAGTTTCCCGAACACGTGCTCTTCGAACATCCGAAGCAACTCCGGGCGGCGTTTCGTATTCCAGACATCTGCAGAATCGACCACCGTGCCGTCTTCACATTTCAACAGCTCCGGCAGCGTATACGGAGGCACTTTCGCTTCGTCGTAATTGAATTCTTCCGCGGATAGCATCGATGAACTCCGGAAGTTGATCAGCAGAAGGCAAAAGGCGAAGCCCAGCCTCGATAGAACGCGGTTGCATGGATCAATCATACCAGACATATGAGATTTCTCCGGAAGGAACGGACAGTTCGAGTGTCGGGATGGCGTGACTGTTCAGCATCATGGCGAAATTCGGAAAGAACTCAATCGATATAGAGTCCAGCATGTCGTCCGTGCGAAAACAGGGTCGCAAGGTGGTCACTCTGATACGACCTCTGTATTATAGCTGCGTTGCGAACGGGGAATCACAGTCGCGGAGCGACTGTGCTACGTAGGCGATGTCGCTCCGCGACTCGCATTCCCTGTGACGCTCGTCCGAAAGCAATGCCCGGTGGATTGTCTGTACCAGCGGTCTGTTGATTTGATCGTTTAACGGCAAGCCGCCGGCGTCGGCGTTCATGGAAACAGTCGCCTGCGGCTCGCCATTAAACGAAAACTTGATCCGAGCGATCATATCAACAGACCACCAGCGCTAGGCACTCGGGGCGCAGAGGTTAAGCATGTCATTTAAGTGTATTTATGATTTCGATGTCGTCGTGGTTGGTGCCGGTCATGCGGGAACCGAAGCGGCCCTTGCATCAGCGCGGCTCGGGGCGAAGACGGCGCTGCTGACGATGAATTGCGATACTGTCGCGCAGATGAGCTGCAATCCGGCAATTGGCGGAATCGCCAAGGGACAGAT
>JAYSPO010000649.1:0-1058 GCA_043722015.1 Candidatus Kuenenia sp.
TCGTCATTGTGCTCGGGTGTGTCGGAGCATCCTCCTTCGTCGCCATCGCCCATCTCGTTGCATTCGGGCTGAAACACATCGAATCCAACGGAGTTGCGATTGCCCGGCACCAGTGTTTCGCCCGGATGAGGAAGCACGCCGATCGATGTGGCATCGCCCAGCCCGCCGGCGTTGGCAGCCGAGCTGGCGGTTCCAATCAGCGCCAGGTCAGTTTCTGCAATGGTCCATCCCAGCTTGCGCCAGAGACGGAGGAAGCGTTGCATGCGGTCGTATTCGTCGACTTCCAGCACTGAACCGTCAAGGTGGGTCAACCGCACCTTGTCGAGATCGCAGGTGTCGCGTGCAGGGAGCCAGTTAATTGGTTCCTCGCGCGGGCCCTGCAATCCGTTAGCATGGATAGAACCGATTGTGTCGCCTTGGGGATTCTTAATAAGCAACTCACTGACCCCAAGCTTTTCGAGAAGCGGTTTTCCATTCGTACCAACGAGCTGTCCTGCAATCGTCACGTTGCCGATCACGACGCCATCCTTGTCTACCACAATCCCATCTTTGCGAAGTGTTCCGACAGGGTCCGGACCTCCTTGGAACAACTGACCCTCAATCGGCAGATGTGGCCCCTCGCCCGATTCCAGGACGATCAGTTTTCCGATTCTCTCGAAATAACAATACACCCAGTTGTGAAAGTCTATGTGCGGCACGCAGTGTTCCGAATTCTGATGACAGGGGTCCGGGTGCAGCAGCGCATCGATGTAAGGAACCAGCGTCTGCGGTTTATTCAGGAACTCAATCAGCTTGACAAAGCGTACTCTCGGGTCGGCGCTGCTGGTGTCCACCAACGTCTGCAGGAAGCGGTAGCTGAAGCGTATACTTTCCAGTATCACTAGCGCTCTGCCTTGGGGGAAAGCCGGATTGATGAAGCGCGTCTTCAGCAGTTCGACCAGGTCGATGTATTGAATTCCAGTGCGCGGGAGAAACTGTTTCTTCACAAACGTCAGACCCAGCCTCGCGGTCTCGTCGATGCTGAGCATGTCGGCTTCACGTGTGTAGCCATAATACTC
>JAYSPO010000650.1:0-5093 GCA_043722015.1 Candidatus Kuenenia sp.
GTGAGTCCCAGGATCTCGGTTGACTGCTGTGTCTCACGGCGGCGGGTTTCAATTGAGCCATGCGGTGTTGGTTCACCGGAGGTCAATTCCAACACTCCAACGCGCAGATTCTGCTGAAGCGAAACGGCAATTGTGCCACCTACGCTGATTTCTGCATCGTCGGGGTGAGGTGCAACGACAAGGATGTCCAGTGGCGGCATGAAGTCCTCTGTGCGCAGGGTGGTTCGGGGTTACACTTCCAGAGCAGATCAATTTCACTTTGTCGATCCGTTCGGCAGATCCATGTCAATCGATGGTGACGAAGTGTGACGTTCTTCTTTGCCCGCGTCAGCGCTCATGGCATACCATTGTGCAGGAATTTTCGATGATGCGATTCAGACTCACGTTACTCACCGCCAGCTTGATCGGCTTGCAAATGGCCGGCTGCGCGATGGTTGAATCACCCCGCGTGGCGATGCGCAGAATGACACGTCAATTCACTCCAAATCCAGTCGATAACGACGACGATTCGGACAAGGACCATGGCGAATGGGATTTTGTCGGCGACGAAGGGCGGGCCGACTACGATCGCGAGCGTGACCCAGATCCGTGGTGGGGAAAGATGTTTGTCTCAGAAAAAGCCCGATCTATTGAGCGGAATTGTGGCGTTGATTATTGATCGCGGGAACATTCTGCCATGATTTGCCGGATTCAGCCATTTTTTTCAACGGCCCGCTGCAAAGCTAAACTGCGGAATTCGCGCGTCCGCCACCGTCAATGCGACGTTTTAGAAGCGAAAACGTTCGGGGCAAAAAAATGCATGGGCAGAAAAATAGCGCCCATTTTTTTGCCCAACATTTTTTTGCCCATAATGTTGAGGCCAGACGATACTTCTTAGCCCGGCGGCGGATCGTTGTTTTTTTTAGCTGACGCGGTCTCCGCGCACCCCTTGCGTTTAGGTTTCCGGGCGGCATTTTCATCTGGACACGATTTCAGAATTGCGGTAAACATCCAGCAGATTCTGCGCGTTCATGCGTTGAAACCGCACGGATTGCTGGTTTTACGGGTTTATCAGCTTTAGAAAATGGGTCAGGAACCAATCGGCAAATGGCCCACAGGGTGTTCCGCACTCCTGGTTCCTGACCCCTTTTCCAAAGCATTCAGCCATCAGCATCCGAACGCAGAGCCTGACTTTTGCAAAGTCAGAAAGTCTTACAAGTACGTTGCAGGAAACCGACACGATGTCCAGGTTCCCCACCAAATTTGCCGCACCCTTGTCATTGCTTGCTCTAGCGGGTTGCATGTATCCGCCCATGTACCAACAGGGGCAGTACGGCCAGCAAATGTATGGACCGCAGGGAAACTTTGCACCATCGGGCACGATCGTGGTGCCTCCGTCAAATGCTCCGCTTTATCAGCCAGATGGCTCCACATTCAGCAGTCCAGGGATCACACCCGGGCAGGCAGATGATTTCAAAAAGCCTGCTGCTGCCGACGGCGATCGATTTTTCACCCCGGACGACAAAGTGCCTATGCCAAGTGACGCTGGCGCTGCATCCGGTGATGGATTGGGTAAGCGACCTTTTTCAAACGATTTGGACTCGTCTCCATAAAATACGCGGCGCGGCCATGGGGGCCGTCGTTTTAGTCCCCAACGTCCGCAATTTTGTTTAACGGCGAGCCGTAGGCGCAGGCGAAACGTGGAAACGACGCCTGCGGCTTGCCGTTAAACGATTGAAACGGCAGTTCACATCAGTGGAGGGTAGCCGGATTCGTCAGAATTCGGAGCCGGACTATGGTTCAACCCGAAGTCGCACGCTCTGCGATTGGCTGCGGAGCAGCCGTGGATGGTAGCCCTGGGCGCTAGCCCAGGGAATCTGGCAGACGATCGAGAGAAGCTGCGGAGCAGCGACGTAGATTCCATCGCGATGACGTCGCTGCTCCGCAGCTCAGACGTTTTGCGTGCCGATGACCTGCGGTTTCACCGCAGGCTACCGCACGCCGCTGCTCCGCAGCGAATCGCAAGTGAAATCAAAAAAGCCGCGATGAGTAAACCATCGCGGCTTCAATTCTTTCAGAAACAACAACTTTACTTCACAGGCTCACTCTTCGCGCCTGCCTGAATTGCAAAGATGCGATTGCGGCTGGCAATGAACATGGTGTTGTTGGCGACGATCGGGGTGGCCACGACGGAGGACTGCATGCTGACTTCGCTCAGGAGTTCCTTTTCAGGAGCCAGTTTGAAGACACAGATGTCTCCGTCGGTGTCGCCGATGTAGACATGGTCTTCGACGATCAGCGGTGAACCCCATGATTCGGCAAACATGTCGTAGGTCCAGTGACCCTTGCCGGTTTTTGCATCGACACAATGGAAGAGTCCTCCAAAGTCGAGCACATACAGCAGGTCATTCTTGATGGCGACTGTCCCCATGGTACGGTGCATCGTGGTTTCAAAAACCTTCGGATTTTCGCCCACATAGTGCCAGACCGCCGCAGAATTTGGGTTTTCACGTTCAAAGTCTCCGGCTTTTTCGTCCAGAGCCTGAAGTCTCTTGGGTGCGATCGGCGTCTTGGGGTCTTTTGAGTTGTACACGATCGTGGGGCTGACATCGCCCCGTTTTGTCGGATCGATGCACCACAGATGACCCTGGCCGTCGCCATGTTCCGGGTCTTCGCCCACGGCAATATAAACAAGCCCGTTGTACACAACCGGAATCGCGATCAGATGGTTTCGCGTGGCCCGCGTCAGCGTGTACAGGGTGTTCTTGGGATTGCAGTCGAATTTCCAGAGTAATTCGGCTTTTCCGTCTTTGCCTTCTGCGGAAAAGCTGTAGAGATATCCGTCTCCGCCGGCAAACAGAACCTGCGCGACTCCGTCAAACACTCCGTACGCCGGAGACGACCACTGGCCGTGAAGAATATTGGCACCTGGCGATTTATCGGTCCACAGAACTTCACCAGAATTGCGGTTGATGCAAATGAAGCTCGGTGCTTCTTCTTCGGGAATTGCAAAATGTCCTTCATCGACACCGTTGGCCGTATTCACAAACAACAGATCGCCGACGCCGGTAATCGAGCAGCTGCACATGTTATGCTGAAAGACGTTGAGTTCCTTCATCATATCCAGTTCCCAGACAACGTCCGCTTCATCCTTGTCTGTGACTTTCTCTTCCACAAAAGGACTGTCGTTTTCCCCGTCGTGGAACCCTTCTGTATCCAGACACACGACAACCCCGCGACTGCTCACATACCATGCTCGATCGCCATCGACGAAAGGAGAACTGCAGATTCCCTGATCCGGCCAGTCATTGACGCGACCGGTTGATAACTTCTCACTGGAATGTTGCCACAGGAATTTTCCGTCCTTCTCGTCAAAGCAGATAAAACATCCAAGATCAACGGTACTTGGATACCGTTTGATGTAGCCGTTCCCATTGTTAGTGCCGACGTACACTTTGCCGTTGGCAACCACCGCATTTCCGTAGGTCTCAGAGCCGAGTGGCATGGACCAGCGGATGTTCTCACCAGTATCGACATTCCAGCTGATGGGGATATTTTTTCCATCCGGCGTATTATTGCGGGATGTGCTGCCGCCCCATTGAGGCCAGTCGTGAGGACCAACCTTCATTTTAGTAATCTCGCTGACAACAAACGCAGTGGGGTCTTCTGCCGCAACACTGCTTCCGAGCCAAAGTGTTGTGGCAGCAAGGCACAGCCCTGCGACGAATTGATACTTCAGTTTCAACATGATCAGAAAATCCGTATTGAGTGAGTTATTGATTTTTCAGTTTCTCAGATTGCACCTACGAGTGCTTTGTCACTGATGGCTCGAGGGGTGGCCGGGGTTGGAGGGCGCTAGCCCGAAACCCCGGGGCTTCCTTCGCTCCGCTCAGTCCAGCCCCGGCCACCCGGTCCATCAAAGCTAGAGTGACAAAACACTAGTTTGCCGTCACCTGCACATTGTCAATAAAGAATTCAGCGTCTGTGGAGTTGCCGAACAGTCCGGGACTTCCGTTCAGATTCGGAGTCGCATCGGCCGCTTCGATTTGCCAATCCTTTGGCTCCACCTCGCCGCGAAGCCAGAGCTTGCCACGCAGAATGGCCTTGCCTTCCTTTGTTTCGCTTTGAAATTTCATGGTGTACCAGGTGTCGGCTGACCACGTGAAGTCGATCGTCTTTGCGAATCGCAATTCTGCTCTCGCGGTCCACGATCGAATCTGCAGATGCTGGGCACCCTGCAGGTCGAGCGTATATCGTTGATTGATCAGCCCCAGATCCGGCAGGCGTCCGTTCTTCTGGCTGGCCTTGAAGTCCGCCTGAATTGTGTAGTCATGCAGATTCGTCCAGCCGAGCCATGCCTGGCTTCGCGTCCCTTTTGGAATCGTACTGATTTTGACGAGACCTTTTTCGCCATCCAGCGGAGCTGGCTTGTGGCGATAATCAGCACCGATCCAGACCGGCGGAACCTTTTCGTCAGAGAAATCAAACTTCCACGGCAACATCGGGATCACACGAATGCGCGCGGTCGCCGTCATCTCGCCTGACTTTGCGGTCAGCACCACAGCGGCCAGTCCCGCAGCAGGAGCCGTGTAGACATGATCCTTTCCGATCGTACCTCCGCCGACGACAGTGATTTCGGGATCCTTCATCGTCTGCACAAATTGTCCGTTCCTGTTGTAGCCTCTCACCTGCAGGTTGGCTTTCTGGCCAGGCATCAGCATCAATTCAACAGGTGTGAGCATGATTTGCGCCACAACCTTGTCTTTGTCGGCTGCAGTCTCTCCGGTTGGCTTCGGCTTCGGAGTTGAAGCCTTGACTGCGGCGGCATCCGGCTTGCCGATGCAATACAATGCATCAATGGTGGGAAGGTAGATCCTGCCATTCGAAATCACCGGAGAACCAAATACGAGTTCGTCCGACGCCAGGCGGACTTCGCTGACCTTTTCCACGCCCGTGTCGTTCGGTTTCAGGACATGGAACCGTCCGGAGTTCTCGGCAACATAAATCTTGCCGTCGCCGGCGACGGGACTGCCAAACATGGTTCGTCCAAGCTTCATCTGCTCCACCGTTCCGTTCGGCTTTTTCGCACCAATCAGTTCGCCGGTTTTCGCATC
>JAYSPO010000651.1:0-12077 GCA_043722015.1 Candidatus Kuenenia sp.
GTTGGTGGCAATGACCGTAAAACGAAGCTGGTACTCCCGGGACACGGGAAACTCAACGATCAAATCCTGAATCAGCTTCAACGCGGATCGGTACAGCGGTTCCGAACGCTCGAAGCCACCGTTTGCGCAGTAAACATCGGCAAGATTGCTACTGACTCCCGCTAGGTTGAATCGATAAGCCGGAACGGCAGGCGATTCGTCGAACAGCTCCTGGTGAATCGTCCTCGCTCTTTCCAGTGAAGTTTTCGCGAGTTCCGCATGACCGCGTGATAAGGCAATAGCTCCAAGCATATTCAGCCCGTTGGCGAGGTACACACGGTAACGGCTGTACTGCTTTGCCAAATCGTCGAAATGTTTGATCGCTCGTTCGGCTGACTCCACCGCTTTCGTGAAATCCGATCGATTATTCCATGCATACGCGAGGTCTTGTTCGGTTTCCCCAAGAGCCACTTGGTAGGACGGAACAGCTGGATGGTCCTTCCACAGGAGTTGTCGTACCTGCACACATCGCTCGAGCGATTCGGTCTCCTGGTCGAAGCGATTGGTCTGACTTAGTAAGCGGCTGAGCAAAGTGTAATGATTCCCAAGATATTCCCGAGACCAGGCTTTGCCGCCGGATGTGACCACGGCTTCCTGCTCGCGAATCGCGTCTCTGATGCGGGCTTCAGCGTCAGCGAGGTTCCCGGTCTCCATGAGTACATTTGCGAGATTGTGATTCTCGCCAGCGAGGTTCGAACGCAGATCCGTATCGTCGGGCCGTTGTTTCAGAAGATCTGCCCACAAATCAATCGCTTCCAAATGCGTGGCCGCGGCCAATGCAAAATCGTCCTTGTGACTAGTCAAGTAAATAATCGCAAGGCTTCGCAGCGAACGTGCTAGCTCCTCCTTCAATGAAGCATCACCGGGAGATGCGATCAGCGACTTGCGGCACAGGTCAACACTCTTCCGGCACATGTGCTCCTCTACATCAAATCGCAGCAGAATTCGATTTGATGCGGCATGATTGTCATAAGCGCGTGCCAATTCGCAGACGATGTCGCTGCGGGCCTCAAGTTCCGGACCGATGTTTTCGAGGAGGTCGATGGCTCGCTGGCTCGCCGCCAGCCCCTTGTCCGGGTCACCCAATCGATTCGAAATCGAGGCCACGCGCCGTGATGCCTGGGCGGTTCACAGTCGAACGAGCGGATCAGTAGAGTTCTCCTGAGAGAGCGTTGCACAGAATTCCAGCGCGTCGGCGAGTAATCGTTTCCGCAGCGGATCCATGTGAGGCTCATTCAATAATTTTTCTTCCGCCACTCCCTTCAGCAACCGGTCGACCGTTTCCAGAGACAGTTGTAGATACTTCTCGGCCTGCCGTCGCTGCTGATCGGCCAGTCGCTCCGCGCGACGAGCAAGCTGGGCCTGCCAGGAAGCAATCCCCAGGCCGACGGCGAGCGCGACAATCAGCGACACGGACATGGCAAGAGCAATCCGATTCCGCCGAACGAACTTGCCGAAGCGATAACGGATCGTGGGAGGACACGCCTGAACGGGCTCGTCCTTCAGGTACCGCTCCACGTCGGTCGCTAAGGCACTGGCTGACTCGTATCGCCGGGTACGATCCTTCTCGAGCGCCTTCATGACGATCCAATCCAGTTCGCCACGAAGGACGCGATTCAAAGTCCTGATGTCCACGCCACGATGATCGGAGACTGTCGACTGAGCTTCTGCTTTCAGTGTGCTCACTCGGTCACTTGGACGTGGCGGATCCACCTCGCGGATCATCCGACGCATCTCGTCAAAACCCACACGCTTCAGCGTGTCTCCGTCGAACGGAGTCGTGCCGGTAATCAATTCATACAGCATTACGCCCAGCGAATAGACGTCACTGCGAGTGTCCACGTCCAGAGCATTCATCTCGGCCTGCTCGGGGCTCATGTACAGCGGCGTGCCCACCATTTGAGCAAAGCCTGTATAGACTGACTGATCCGTGAGTCGCTGGCTGGTGGCTTTGGCGATACCAAAGTCGATCACCTTAGGAACAGCCACATCGTCATGCAGCGTGACCAGCACATTCGATGGCTTGATGTCGCGATGAATAATGCCCTTCTGATGGGCATGCTGGACGGCCTGACAAACCTTCGTGAAGAGCTCCAATCGCTCTCGTGTGGTCAGCTTTCTGGAGTCACAGAACTCGGTGATCGATACACCGCGCACCAGCTCCATTACAAAGTAGGGACGCCCGGATTCACTGGTCCCGGCGTCCAGGACTTTTGCAATGTTGGGATGATCCATCAGTGCCAGCACTTCCCGCTCCGCATCGAACCGCGCAAGCACTTGCTGACTGTCCATCCCGGCTTTCACAACTTTGAGAGCCACCCTGCGACGGACAGGCTTCTCCTGCTCAGCAACATAAACGCTGCCCATCCCGCCTTCGCCCAGAAGTTCGCGAATCTTATACGGGCCAATTTGTGTCCCAAGGACTTGTGGCGGCGACTCAGCGGGCGGAAAGGGACGTTCAACGGCAGGAGCATTCAGAAACGTCTTCTGCTGATCATCAATCGCGAGAAGGGCGGCGACTTCCGCAAAAATCGCCTGATCCTGGCCACAGGCCTGGTGCAGATATTCCAGCCGGGCATCAGGCGCAGCAATCTGCCGAGCAATGCTAAAGATTGTTTTCTCGCTCAGGACTTGCTGCGACATGGACCATTCTCAACGGGGCGTATTGTTGGGTCTTCAGACTTCAGTGAGCAATCGGTGCCCGTAGCCCTCGGTGGTTTTTTAGGAATTCCTCCGGAATTTCAAAAATTGAAAACTGCGAGTCAGGAATTCGGCATGTGACGCTGGAGCCATGCTTTTGCGTACGCCCAATCGCTTTCAGCGGTTGTGAGCGAAATCCCCAATACGTCAGCCGCTTCAGGCATGGTGAGCCCGGCAAAGAATCGTAATTTGATCAGACGTTCGGATCGCGGATCGCGACCAGCAAGTTCCCGCAAGGCCTGATCCAACGCCAACAGGTCGAGATTGGGATTCTCAACCGCCGGTTCAATTCCGGAGAGTTCGACTCGTTCGAAATGGCCGCCTGCCTTTTCACTAGCCTTATGGCGGGCTTGTGCAATCAGTATGCGTCGCATTGCCTCTGCGGCTGCACCGAAGAAGTGTCCCCGGCTGTTCCAGTTCTGTCCGTCCTCCGTACCCAACAGTCGAATATAGGCTTCGTGCACAAGCGCCGTGGCCTGCAGCGTCTGGCCGGGCTTTTCCTGAGCCAGTCGGGCTGCCGCCAGCTTTCGCAACTCGTCATACACGAGCGGCAGCAACTGCTCGGCCGCCGACGGATCTCCGGATTCGATTTGGGACAGGATACGGGTGACATCGGACATGGATTGAGGCTCGGCGACCAGGGAAGTTGTCGCTGAGTGTACGACCGCCATGAGTCATTTACAAACTGTCCGCCCTTCCGGCAATACCGCAGTCCGCCGAGCGAAGGGTCTCACCAATCGAAAGAAACTGCTTAGCGACGGAGCCGAACGGAGCGTCGACGCGCGACGGGCCCTCGAAACTGTTTGTTCTAACCTGCGTCGGTCCACCAGACCGACGTAGGTAAAGCGACGCGTCAAACTGCTTCGGTGAGACCGACCGGAGCGTCGAGCGCTGTGGCGACAATCCCGCAGGTGTAGTCAAATTGATTGCACGTAAGGTGCATTTTCTGGCCGTCCCCGCGATCGCAAGAATCCGGTTGACCGTGAGAACTGGCCGTTTGACGCAACGTTGCGAATCGCGAAGTACGCCTACTTCGGCGAGCCTGTGTTCATCTATTCCCTGAAGGATGGAATCTACGACGGATTCCTCACGCCGTTTCGAGTGAAGCAGATCCAAACCACAATGGATGAATATGTCTTCATGGACCAAATCGACCAGCGAGAAAAGATGCTGGTGTTCTGTGCGAATCAGGATCATGCCTTGATGGTCCGCGACCTGATCAACCAGAAGCAGACCAGCACGAATCCGGATTACTGTGTCCGAGTCACCGCCAACGACGGGGAACGCGGCGAGAAGCACCTGCGGGAATTTCAGGACAACGAAAAAACAATCCCCACGATCCTGACCACATCACAAAAACTCTCAACGGGCGTGGATGCTCGCAACGTCCGCAACATCGTCCAGAGCCAGTCTGCGGTTTGAACCTTCTCTGCAGTCTCAACTTGGGTAAATCCAATGTACGCGAACAGGACGAACCAGATCGCGATCGATACAATCTGCGGAAAATCAAGACTCCGTCATGATCGGAATCTCCGGATTCGTGAAGACGCTTTCTCATCGCGGCAGTGGTTGGGATGCTTAAGTACACAATTCGCATCCATACTCAGGCTCTAAGTCAGTCGATGTAATCTTTTCGAACCAGCAAAGTCTGGCTGGCCTCCTTCGATATCGATCGTTTGTCGTTCACGGCAGTGGATCGGTGACTTTGATGCAATGGAATTGCCTTCAAGGAATTTGTGGCTTAACGATGCGAACATCGTCATGTCAGTTTCCGAAAGCCCGTCGCTCGTCTGAAAGTTTCATTGAAACCTGGATCAAGTCAAGTCCGTAAAAACTGAACGAGGATGTTCTGAATGACATTTGGGATTGGGATCAAAGTCCGCGAAGGTATTGTCGCACTTGCGGACACGCAAATTGTCGTCGGAAGTGAAAGAGTCCGTAAACAAAAGCTCGCGGCTTTGTATCACGCGAACGATTCGATGTTCGCCATGACAAGTGGACTAAGATCGGTACGCGACAAGTCGCTGACATATTTGAGCGAGCGGCTCAGGAATCAGGTTGAGCCGCTCAATCGCCTGTTTCGTGTTGTCAACATGTTTGGTGAAGAGCTGCGGAAAGTCCGCGAAGAAGATGGACCATCGCTTGCCAGAAGCAACATTTCGTTCAATACCCACGCAATTTTCGGAGGATGTCTTGCTGAGGATACTTCGCCGCAGCTTTTCTATGTTTATCCCGAAGGCAACTGGATCGAAGCGGCACCCGATTCACCTTACTTCATTATCGGCCGAACAAGTTATGGCAAGCCAATTCTGGATCGCTTGTTGCGGTTTGACACTCCGCTTCGTACTGCCGTCGCGTTGTCATTGCTCGCTTTTGACGCAACACGAGCCAGTGTGACCGATGTCGACTGCCCGATTGATATTGCGGTGATCGCTGAAGGAAATCGACATGCGACGTTTCATCGTTTCGCGCAGAGCGATATCTTAGTTGTGACAGAGTGGTGGTCAAACATGTTGTCTGAAGCATTAACTGCAATGCCGATGCAATGGGCCGACGTACTTTTCAAGGACGGATGACGCCTGAAGGCCGGTCTCTGCAACTGTACGTGACCGTCGATCTACCGGAGTTTCGCGTGAGACCGGCTATTGTTGTTTGCTTTTCTGCCGTGAAAGGATTTTTCCTGTGCCACAAATTGATGTCAGCTGTGACCTGACGTATCAGATTCGTCAGTCCACAATTTTTCTGTTTCAGATCGCCGCAGCTCAAACCGAACATCAACGGCTCATTTGCGGTCAATTTTGCATTGAACCACACCTGAATATTGAAATATGTCCAATTGGAAATGAGGGAAATCAGTTACAGCGGATCGTCGTTGAGCCCTGTGAGATGCACTTCGGTTATCGCGCGACCGTTGAACTGTCACCGGATGTAGAAGTGCCGACGACAGTGGGCGAGTCAATCGCGTCGCAGATCCCCGCCGAGATACTCACGTATCTGAATCCAAGTCGTTACTGCGAGAGTGATTTGTTGTCAAAATTTGCGTTTGAAGAATTCGGAAGTGTGCCGCGAGGGTTTAGTCGTGTCAAAGCTATCTGCGATTGGGTGAACTCTCATCTCGAATATACGCCAGGCAGCACAAATGCAACGACGACTGCCGCAGACGTCGTATTGTCAAGAGCCGGTGTGTGTCGTGACTATGCGCATCTGGCGATAACGCTTTGCCGTGGTGTGGGAATCCCGGCGCGATACGTTGCAGGCTATGCGGTGGATCTGCACCCGCCGGACTTCCATGGTTTTTTTGAAGCTTTTCTCGACGGACACTGGTATCTGTTCGATCCGGCCAGAATGGCATCTGTTGGTGGTTTTGTCCGAATCGGTGTCGGGCGAGATGCTGCCGATGCATCGTTCGCAACGCTGATTGGCGCTGCATTGATGACTCAGAAAGTCGTGCAGGCCACAAAATCGATAAATGACAGCACCGCCAACATCGCTGATATTTCACAAGCGGCTGTATCCACGGCGTGAGATGTGTGGCACGACGGATTCACTGATAGTTGATTTCATGTTTCCTGCGACAAGGTCGTTGGTAGCACGTTGCCTGCTGAACGAGTCTAGCGCCTCTGCGCTATGAGTCAAACGCAGACTCGGATCATGGTTTCAGCACTTTCGCGAAACCGTTGCGTTGATCGAGGTGGAATCTGGTACCACATCTCGTTGATCCGGGCGCGATTGCAGCCACGGGCAACACAGAGACTCTGCTCTGCAAACGTTGAGAGTTGAATATTCCTGAGAAGATTTTTGGCAACGCATCATTTTGAGGCCGACTACAATGCAGGCCGACTTCGCCGAAGTTGGCACAGCAGATTTCAGCGAAATCTGTTTACTTGTTTCGGTTGCGGACGAAGCCCGCGCCAAGAAAGATCGCCGGTTATCGAGCCTTGCCTGCCGAAGGCCGGAAGTCAGGCGACTTTACGAGTGAGAAAATCACAACTTCCTCGCCAGTGATCGTGCTGATGTCGTGGTGCATGCTGATTGGCTTGCAGCCCGTGGTGTCGCCGATCAGTGTTTCCAGTGCTGGCCTGGCGATCTCGATCAGTTGGGTTCTGACTTGTTTCAGCAGATCACGACCTTTCTCGGGGGGAAGTGTCGTCACCAGATGCTGCTCGGCGGCGGTCAAAACTCCCTGCAGCCGAACCACCAGCAGATCGCCAATCAGATGCGCGCGGATGTCTTTTGGACCTCGCCCCATGAAATCATGCTCGAAGCGTGACATTCCGTCGCAGACGGCAGCTTCAATTTCGCCTTGTGTCTTAATACACCATCTCCTGTCGGGTCGAGCCATCCTGGAACGCAAATCACCCACATCTCGTCATCGTCTCATGAATGACGCGGTCAATGATACTCAATTCTGCCGCTCGTTTGAAACGAAACCAGGATCAGGGTTTGTCGTTCCTGATCGAAGTGGCGTAGCTGCGGACAGCGCATGGCATCTTCACAAAGATCTGAAAACAATCACAAGGACTAATCACGGGCGTCGTAGGCGAAATTCGATTTATTGTGAAAGATAGTCTCAAGTCGCATTGCATTTCGGATCCACATTGCTAGCATGCCCGGCGAGTGTGAACAGTATTTGGTGCTGGCACATGAGTTTGTGGTATTCGGACGACTAAATAAATCGCAAGCCGGTTCTTATCGGTTGGCGAGTTAATGAGTAAGCCGACGCGGTGAAATCCTTTGGGATTCACCACGTCGGCTTTTTTTATTGCTTGCGTTGTGAGCAGTGAAGAAAGCCGACATGGTGGAACCCATCCAGGGGATCGACCGTGTCGGCTTTTTTCGTTTGTGGGCGTCTGAGTGAACCCGGGTATAGCCTGTGATCAGGAACCCCAGGATTCGTCAATGCGGCAAGTCAGACACAAATTCAGTGTCCGGCGTGCGGGGCGAAGCAGGTTGGCTGACGTTTTACGCACAAGGAGGTTAAGTCATGTTGGTTCTGTCCAGAAAACAGCACGAGTCAATTGTGGTCGCCGGAACAGATGGCTCAGGACTATTTGTCAAAGTGACCGTACTGGAAGTCAAAAACGGCGTTGTGAAGCTGGGCTTCGACGCTTCACCCGATGTCCTCATTCATCGGCTTGAAGTTTGGGATCGAATTCACGGCGGCATGTCAGTCCGGTCCGCGTGACATGCTTCGCGAAAACGTTCTCCTGCAAACGATCTGAGTGTTGTTTTTTAAGTTGACCTCCTTGTGTGTTCACAGAAAGTGAAATGCGATGCGTACGAATGTGCTTTTCTCAGGGGTTGCTCTCCTGGCAGGGATGACCTGCTTCGCTGCCACCGACGACCAAAAGTCGGACCCGCAGCCTGATGCAAAGTCAAACACAGAAGTTGTCGAGGTGCCGACTGGTCGGCCGGAAAACAGCAAGCATTCAGAAGACGAGGATGCGATCAGGGAAGCCGACGTGTTGTTTGCGAAAGCCTATGAGGCTGGAGGTGGCAGCGGACACGCTCGTTCTGGCGGCGGTAGCGGTGCGCATGCTGGCGGCGGCGTTCATGCTGGTGGCGGAGGTGGGAAGCCTGCCGGAGGCGGAGGAGGAATGCATGCACCGGTTCCTCTTGCAAATCGCCTGTCCGGAATCGCAAATCGCCAATACAACGGCAATTCGCTCAACTTCAACAACCGACGGTTCAACATCGGCAGTAACAACTACCGACCCTCGTATTACCGACATGCAGGCTATCATGGCTACTGGAATGGGAATCGAGGCTACGGAATCGGTTCGGGATTCGGCTATGGGCCTGGATCGAGCCTCGGTTACAGGCTCGGTTCGAATCTGGGATACGGTTGGGGCCTTGGCAACGGATATGGTTCGGGAAACGGCTACGGTTATGGTGGCGGGTACCGAAGATACGGTGGCTACGGATATCGTCCATTGGGCTGGGGGCTGGGTGGCTGGGGCCTTGGTTCACTAATCTACAACAGTGGGTATCTTGGATATTCCAACCCCTATTACAGTAACGGTGGGTGGAGTGGATACAACTATTCGCAGCCCATAACCGTATCGTACAACGCACCGGTCACAGTTGTCGATAACGCTGCAGGATCAGGAAGCTCGGTCAACTCCTCGGACCAGGTCTTCAATAACGCAGTCGCCGCGTTTCAGCAAAATGATTATGACGCGGCACTCGATATCACGAACAAAGGAATCATGCAGTTTCCCGACGATGCTGTTCTGCATGAGTTCCGATCGCTTGTGCTGTTCGCAAGACAGGACTTTCAGCAATCGGCCGCGACCATTCATGCGGTTCTGGCGGTCGGTCCCGGATGGGACTGGACTACGCTGAGCGGGATGTATTCAAACGCCGAAGTCTACACAACACAACTCCGGGATCTTGAAGCGTTCACAAAGTCGAATCCGCAGGATGCTGCCGCACATTTCCTGCTCGCCTATCACTATCTCAGCTGTGGACATACGGATGCGGCGGCTCGTCACCTGCAGCAAGTCGTCACACTGATGCCCAACGATCGAGTTGCCGCTGACATGCTGAAAATGGTTGCCACGCCGACGGCGGAAGAAATGGCCAAAGCTCCGGCACCGAATTCATCAGAGCCAGTGCAGCCTGAGATCCCCGGGATCGATCCAAAGTCACTTATTGGTGCATGGCACGCGACACGCGATGACGGATCTGCGTTCAGTCTAAATCTGACCAACGATGCTGCGTTCACCTGGAGTTTCGCTCAGAAGGGGCAAGCCGCTCAGGAGTTCGGTGGTACTTACTCGATCGAAGGCAACGTTCTGGCATTGGAGCGAAAAGACGGTGGATCATTGATCGCTGAGATCACGCTGGGGGATGCATCGAAATTCAATTTCAAAATGCTGGGTGCCGCTGACGATGACCATGGCTTGAATTTCAGCAAATAGATCACGTCTGCGAACGGTCGTTAGTATCGACCGTGGAGGTCTTCGAACCAATATAACGATGCAGGAAGTGTGAGTTTCCGGACGGCAACTTCGCTTAATCCGGACTGACGAATTCTAAGGAGTGATGACGATGAACTGGGATCAAATCAAAGGCGACTGGAAGTAAATGACGGGCAAGGTCAAGGAAAAATGGGGAAAGCTCACCGACAACGATCTGACCACAATCGCCGGTCAGCGGGATCAGTTGGTAGGAATTCTGCAGGAACGCTACGGCTATGCCAAAGAACGTGCGGAAAAGGAACTGAGTGACTTCGCTGACGGACTAAAGCCGGTCAAAGCCGCAAATTAGTCGCATCGACGAACAGCGTCAGCCCCGCTGCTGACTCCGGCGGGTGCTGAGTCCGCAGTGACACAGACTGAACTTCACTGACTCAGTGACAACGGAGATGCCCGCAGTGGCAAAGCGGCAACGAAACACAACGTCAATTTCGGAAAGTTTCGACGCGTGCCGAACAAACGGACGCTGAACTGCAAAGTGTGTTCAGCAGCACGCCATCAAGTACGTTAAGCAGAGCGCAGTTTGCGCAGGAAAGCTCCTGGATGACGGCAGCATGTTGCTTCTGTCAATCGTCAAAGATTTTTTGAGTTAAAGGAAAAGTATCATGATTTACACAGCGATTTCAATGTGTGCGGTGGCTCTTGCTGTTCTTGCAGGAAATCCGGTGACATTCACCGGACTGGGCGAGAAAGAAAGTCCGCACGCGGCCATGATGATGAAGTGCGCGACAACCTGCTCGGCTTGTGCTGTCGAGTGCGATGGATGCTTCCATCACTGTGCGTCGATGGTGTCTGACGGGAAGAAAGAACACGCGACCTGCATGCACTGCTGCGTCGATTGCGCTGAATGCTGTCGATTGTGTTCTACATTGTGCGGCCGTGAGAGTGCATACTCAGCTCATGCCGCCGAGTGTTGCGCAAAGTGTTGTGAAGACTGCGCAGCGGCCTGCGAAAAGATGAAAGACGACAAGCAAATGGCTGCATGTGCCAAGTCCTGCCGCAACTGTGCTGCGGAGTGTCGTGACATGGCTAAGATGGCCGCGAAGTGATCTGTCTCGAAACCATCGTCAAGGAAAAGTAGTGTCCCACGACAGATCTGAAGATCGCAGCATCGACCGATGTTCTTGTTCGAAGTACGGAGTGACGGGCATTGCTCGTCACTCCGTTTCCCTCGGCTGCTGCGGCGCACGCTGTTTCACGACATCCCTTTAACGGAGAAACTACTCATGTTGGGAACAATTCTGATTGTCTTGTTGATTCTGATGCTGCTCGGTGCAGTTCCAAGCTGGCCTCACAGTCGCAACTGGGGCTATTACCCCAGCGGCGGGTTGGGTCTGGTCTTGTTGATTCTGGTCGTTTTGGTGCTGCTGGACAAAGTGCATATCGGGTAATGGCTGCCGGAATGCCTGTTTCAGAAGGAGATTTGTTTTGAAGAGATTCTGTCAGGTGATCACAGTACTCACCATTCTTGTGGTCGGCGCGGGGTTTTACCGAGGCTGGTTCACACTAACTGGTGACCGCGAAGCTGAGGACCACCATATCGACGTCAAGCTGTCCGTGGACACTGACAAAGTCAAACACGATGCCGGAGCCGTTACACGAGGCTTAGGAACCAAGGATTCACACAATGAATAATGATACCGAAACCATCAAACAGAAGCCGGATCGAGCGCTCTACGGAAAAGTCATTGGAGTCGTCAAGTATCGGTATCAACTCAAGTCTCTGTGTGAATCGCTGGCGATTCTGGGAGTCCGCGAGGTTGAAGTTCTCAATGGCCCCAGCGGAACCAAACGTCTGGAAACATGGAAGGAAACGGTATCACAGTATTTCTTTGGAGACATGGAAGGCGAAATGCTCCAGCGATATCTCGACGCCGTCGAAAATGACCTAATTGTCTTCGCGGCTGTGGTGGTGCCTGAACTTGCCGAAAAGACAGCGCGAATTGCCAATATGCAGGGTGCTTCCGAAGTCGTGCACTTTGGAAACTCTGCCGTTACAAGTTACTGATGAGTTGATTCTATTAGAAGGAAATGAAAATGCTCTGGACCATTTTTGTATTGCTGTTGATTCTCTGGGTACTTGGCATGGTGACATCGACGACGCTGGGTGGTTTCATTCACCTGTTGTTGTTGATCGCAGTTGCCGTGGTTCTGATCCGAATCATTCAGGGACGCCAGCCAATTTAGCAAAACCTCGACACACTACGATTCGGATACCAGATCAGTCGTCAGGACGAAGAACCCCTAAAAAACAACGGTCCGCTGCAAAGCTAAGCTGCGGAATTCGCGCGTCCGCCACCGTCAATGCGACGTTTTAGAAGCGAAAACGTTCGGGGCAAAAAAATGCATGGGCAGAAA
>JAYSPO010000652.1:0-1032 GCA_043722015.1 Candidatus Kuenenia sp.
CGGCTCGTTCTTCTTGGCCGAGATGAGGCGGACGGTGTCCTCGCTCAGCCCACGCGGGGCTGAATCCGTCTCGAGTTCCGTGACGAACCCGTACTTGTATTCCTGGTTCGCAAGTTCCTCGATCGTGCTAGTTGCAGTCGTCATCACGTTTTCCTTTCAGCGTGGGGTGCGGCCGGTGCCGCGATGCTTGCGGTCAGCGACACGTCTCCGGTGCGTTTTAGGTAATGCAAAGTCCGCGCCTTGCCACGAAGAACAATTTCATTGTGACGTAAGTAGATATAATTATTGCACTTGCGATTTCACGCCACCAGCATTCCGCAAGCAGTTCGGCCCCGAATATCAACCAAATATGAACTGTCAGCCAATAATGGTTTGATTGGCATGGCGTCAATCTGCGGGATGGCGGTCCAGAAGATCATTTGGATCGGAGTGAGCCGAAAATGGCGGACCCGTAGAAACTGGCATCCGCCGTTCTACAAATCCAGAAGTGACTTATTTTATGTGACTTACGATTCAAACACGTCTCTGCTCCTGAGTCGCACGGCGTTCGCTGCGGTCTCGGATCTCGATCAGGGACCGACACCAACAGTTGTCAGGAGAGGCTTGGGCGGATAAGATCACTTGACAGGAACAGCCAAATATGACTGAATCTGCCTTGCTCTAGAGGATCCATTGATGTCCATCGCTACGACAGAAGTCGCGAGATACGAAGAAGTTGTTGCGGAACTCCTTGAACAAATCAACCTTGGTCGGAGCTACGAGGATCTTTTCAACTCGATCTACGAACGCCTTCGGGGAATTGTCCCCTACGACCGAATTGCCGTGGCGCTGCTGGAGGATGCGGGAACTAGGCTCCACTTGGTCTCGTGCCGTTCGGATGGAGCCGTTTGGCTGAAAACCGGTTACGCTGCCCCTGTTGAGGGCTCGACGCTGCATGAATTGCTGCTGACCGGCCAGCCACGCATCATCAATGACTTGCCAGACTATCTCGCCAAGAAGCCGGGATCTGTCTCAACCATGCTGATCGTTAAG
>JAYSPO010000653.1:0-1822 GCA_043722015.1 Candidatus Kuenenia sp.
GAAGAGATCCCGTGTGCGGTTAAAAACTTTGAGAGATGACCTCCCGAATCACCGCAACAAGAAAGGCGAAGTGGATGAAGAGTTCCAGAAAACATTGGATCAGCAACAAAAGACAGTGGATAACACAATCGATTTCGTGAAGGCAGGAGATGCCGAGGTACTGGAATTGAGATCGCTGCAGAAGGATCTGAACACCATGTTGGTCGATCTCGCGATGCATGGTCAATTACAATTTTCATTGCGGTTGATGATTCCGGACGCTGGCGCGAAGGGAATAGAACTGATGAAAACAGACAACGGAGTCGCAGCCGAGTAGAGTGGTTTTGTCGGAACTTCAGACATGAATAGTATCGTCACCAAAACGCAGTCCGTCAGTTTCTTTGTGCCCGTGGGCATCGGAGTTCTCGCGCTGATGCTTTGCGCGGGACTGCTGACAGCGATCACGGCGATCGGATTTACTTCACCGGGGCCACGCAACACGATTGCGCAGGCGTCCGAACCAACTGACATCGAAAACCTGAATCCTGCAGGGGCTGTGGTGGATTCGTCGTCGATTCCAAAGAATGAACCACCGTCAGCCGCGAGCACAGAACCTGCCGTCAGGGCTGAACCGGATGCCGATGCGCCAGTGGATCCCGGCAGCAGCGACTCTGCGGCAAGCTCCGCGGCCCTGCCTGCGTCAGCCGCGTCCGGGATTGCAGCAGCGACAGGTGATGCACCAGCCGAAGTCCAGTCGGTTGCTGCGGGGAAACCACTCGATGATGTCCGCAACCGGTCACGAAAGTTGCCGATCGCGGGAGAAGGCGTCCCGGACGAAATTGCCTTGTGTCTGATACAGGCATCCGATCCGACAAAAGTGAATCTGGAACTGCTTGGTGGTGATTTCGCCGAGCCTCGAGAACTCACCGTAAAAGTGGATCGGCTATCCAGCGACCGGAAGTCGTATATCTGGAGAGTCACTCAGGTCTCGGCGGCGGGGTTCGACCGAACGCAGGACGTCGGCGAATTCCTGCTCAAGGATCAGCAGTTAAGCTTTCGCTGGCTGAAGGACGTCGACAAAGGAAAGTTGCCGTTTTGTAAGCTGAAGATCTCCGCAGCTGCTGACACTGAGGTCTGTGATCTCTGGTCGTCGGTGCATCCGCCCGCGTTAAGAGTCAGTTTCAGCAATGACATTCAGAAGTTGGCACCGTTTGTGCCCCCAGGTATTGAGCTGCCTCCTGCTGAATTGCTGCAGGTGGAGCTCACGTTGGAAGGATTCCCGGAACATGAACACTCTGGCGATACGTTGGTGCTGAATGAATCAATCGAGATTGAATTCCCGGAAGAAGAATCGGATCGCAATCTTTTGAAAACTCGACTGACACTCAAGTTGGAAGGAGGTCAACTGGCAATTCATGCGTCGCACTTCACCAACGTTCCGAAGCCACCTGCACGGAACGACAAAGGTGAAGTCAAGTACGACGAAAAAGAATTGAGTCATAAGGAATTGGAAAAATTTGCCAGGGACGCATCAGCCACAGCGGAGAAGTATCAAAAAGAGCTCACCACGATCGATAAGAAACTCGAAGAATCCCAAAAGGTACTCGACAACCTGGATCGTCAGCTGGCAAATGGCTTCTCGCCGGCTCTGACAAATGCACGAGAGATTCGGGAACGTGCGATAGAAGAAGCTGAGGCACAGAAATCCGTCGTGTCCGATCTGTTCGACACATTTACTGAAGCGGAAACAGCAATGACGAAGCTCTCAGAACTGTGTGACGAAATTGAAAAGAAAGGCCGCATCCATTTTCGGCTCATCCGCTCCATGGGAGCCCCGGGCTCT
>JAYSPO010000654.1:0-2076 GCA_043722015.1 Candidatus Kuenenia sp.
ATAGATCACGCCGCGGTCTTCGATGAATAAGAGTGTCATGTTTTCCTTCCCGGTTACTGATGCAGCGTCGGCTGCCTGCCATTGAGTCCTGTTGGAAACAAGTGATTCAGCCAGGCATGGCAGGCAGTTTAGGACCGTTCGAAAAAGGACTCTGGATTGCCCCTTGATTAACCATGATTGAGATTAATCAGCCAACTGCAGGTTTGACAGTCAGAGGCTGAACGTGTATACATTTGGGCAGAGAAAGTCATATGGATACCCTATTTAGGGTCGTGTACTGAAAGCGATTCGTATTCCCATTCATTTTTTGGAGGACGTAACATGTTACACAAAGTTCGGAATCGTGCGTTTACACTGATCGAATTGCTGGTGGTGATCGCCATCATTGCAATTCTGATTGCACTCCTGCTGCCAGCAGTTCAACAAGCCCGCGAGGCTGCACGTCGCACACAGTGCAAGAACAACCTGAAGCAGTTGGGCTTGGCGTTCCACAACTACCATGACACTCACAACACATTTCCCATAAATTATGCATGGCGCAATAGACCCGGTGCGGGCAATGGTGGACCGGCCATTGCGAATACAGGAAAGAGCTGGCTACAGATGATTCTGCCCTATATCGAGCAGGCGAATCTGTACAATCAGATTGACTTTGGTCAGGGATTGCAGGGTACAACGCCCGCTAATGTGCAGAATCGAACCGTGGCAAACACTGTTTTGCCTGCGTACTTGTGTCCGTCTGATAACGAAAACAACAATGGTCGGCTCGGTAGTCGTTCCGACGTCAACGTGACTCCGCCAGGTACCTGGGGAGTGACAAACTATAAAGCTTGTGCTGGAAGCAACTGGGCTTGGGGAATCGCCGCATGGAATCCTGTGTCCTCGTCTAGCGGAAAGAACAGCGGCAGCACAGATGGACTGAATGCAGGCAACGGAATGCTGTGCTCTAACCAGTTGAATTCGAACGCGCCCACTCGCATGAGAGATCTCACCGACGGAACATCGAATACCTTTGCCATTGGTGAAGCTATGCCTGGATGGACCCAGTGGAACTGGTGGTACAATCCCAATGCGGTGACTGCGACTTGTGCAGTTCCTTTAAACGCCGTGCTCAAACGGCCCAAGAATATTGGCGACTGGCCAAACAACTATTCCTTCGCCAGCAAACATGTCGGAGGTGGCCAGTTTACCCTCGGCGACGGGGGCGTGCGCTTTGTCAGTGAGAATATCGACATAGGTGTTTATCGGGCATTTGCCACGATCGGTTCAGGTGAAGTCCCCGGTGAACTCTGATGCAATTGGACAGGAAACATGTGCCCTTGTCCAAGGGCACACGTTTCTTTAGTGTATTGAAAGATCATTTCCCCACAGGGTTTAGCTGCCTTCTCCGCATTCTTCCAGGAGTTTCATTTGTGATGTACCGAACACCGTATCTTGTCGTCTTCTTTTGTATCGTGACAGCGATCGGATGTGGCGGAGCGGGCGACGCGCCGAAAACTGTAGCCGTGACCGGGGTCGTAACGTATCAGGGAAAACCGATGCCGAATCTGTCCGTGGGCTTTATTCCAGAGACGGGGATGCTGGCATCAGGGATCACTGACGCGGAGGGGCGATTCGACATGACAACGAGTGCCCCAGGAGACGGTGCCATTCCGGGATTGCATAAGGTCGCGATCAATTTTGTACCGGAACAGGTCCCGGAAATGCCGGGGTTTCCGGGAACTGAAAACGCACCTGAGTCTCCGATCCCCACCAAGTACGCTGACGTCAGCACGTCGGGTCTGACGGCCACGGTCGATCAGGACTCTTCGAAGAACGATTTCACCTTTGACCTCACCGACTGATCTGGCGGTGCCTCCGGGACTTGAAGTGGAGCGTCGGGTGGTCCCTGGGGCAAGCGCAGGCGACTTGTTCGCTTGCGAGGGCGACGCTTTGCGCTCCGATGAGTCGGCGATTGCGCTCATGCATGCCATGAATCGCATAATTCGCCGCTGCTCTTTTGTGGCCTGAAGACCAGCCATGACAGGTGTCCGGCAGGATCTCCGAGATCAGCCGTCCGGGTCATCAAGCAGTTGC